>DASROG010000200.1:0-2061 GCA_035646995.1 Myxococcaceae bacterium | reverse complement strand
CTCTCCTGGTTCCCCCTCTCCCCTCCAAGGGGAGAGGGTAGGGTGAGGCGTCCCATCCGGTGAAGGCCCTCCTGGTCGATCTCGACGACACCCTGCTCGACTACACGGGCGGGGTCGACGAGTGCTGGCTCTACGCCTGCGAGGCGCATGCGGGCCCGGTCGGGATCGACCCCGCGGGGCTGGTCAAGACCATCGTGGAGACGCGCCGGTGGTTCTGGAGTGATCCGGGCCGTCACCGCACCGAGCGAATCGACATGCTCCGCGCCTGGAGCCGCATCACCGCCCACGCCCTCGAGCGCCTGGGCCGGACGGACGAGGAGCTGGCGCTGGCCATCGCCACCGACTTCGCCGAGCGTCGCTGGGAGCGGATGGCGCTCTTCCCGGGGGTGGTGGTCACGCTGGAGGCGCTGCGCGCCCGCGGGGTTCCGCTGGCGCTCGTCACCAACGGCGACGCGAGCCACCAGCGGCGCAAGATCGACCAGCACGGGCTCGAGCGGTTCTTCGACGTGCTCGTGATCGAGGGGGAGATGGGCGTGGGCAAGCCCGAGGAGATCGTCTACCGCTACGCCCTCTCCAAGCTGAAGGTGAAGCCGGAGGACGCGTGGATGGTCGGCGACAACCTGGAATGGGACGTGGCCGCGCCCCAGCGCCTCGGCCTCCACGGGGTCTGGGTGGACGCGGGCGGACGGGGCCTGCCGGCCGGCGCCGGCGTGGTCCCCCATCGGATCATCCGGGCCTTTCCCGAGCTCCTGGAGATCCCGTCGGAGCCTTCAGGGGCCTGACGACCGCCCGGCGACAAAACGCTGGGCGGTAAATTCCCGGTGTGCAACACTGTTTTTGCATTTGCTCCGTGGAATTCCCCGGAGGGAGACACCATGCGACTTCGCTACTGGCTTCCGATGCTCCTGGCCCTGGCTCTCGGGTCGAACGGCTGCGCGACCCAGCGCGAGTGGGCGATGTGGCGGTCCCATTCGACGCACTACGCCACCGACGACCATCTCTCCTTCTCGGTCACCAACGCGGTCGCGGGAGCGCCCCGGGTGACGCCCGAGCTGATGGAGACCGCCAGCACCCAGCGGTGGTGGGGCCGCCTGACGCCGCGCGACGTCCAGCCGGCGGACGTGGCCGGGGCCTGGACCGGGACCTGGACCGGCTATGGACTGCTCCGGAGCCAGCGGTACGGCGTCGCCCACGCCACGATCACGCTCAACGGCAGCAGCGGCGAGGGCGTGCTCGCGCTGCAGGACTCACAGGGCGCGGAGGGGGTCCCGGTCTCCCTCCGGGAGAACTCCTCCTTCGGCACGCCCATCGAGGTGACGGTTGCCCAGAACGAGATGTGGGTGAACGGGACCCAGAAGGGCCGGCCCTTCGCCGCGACCTTCCGGCTCGAGGGCGAGAGGCTCGTGGGCGGCTTCCTCTACCTGTCCTCGCCGGTGCGGATCGAGATGACCCGCGAGAAGTAGCCGGTCGGCCCGCCCAGCACCACCGTCAGGGCGGGCTGGGCTGGACGATGATCGTGCGGACCACCGCCAGGTAACGCCGGGCCACCCGCTGCACGTCGGCCGCGCTGACCGCACGCACCGCCGCCACGTAGCGGTCCAGGTACTCGTAGCCGACTCCCGCCTCCTCGTACGCGGCCAGGTACCACGCCTGGCGCGCGTTCGTCCGCCGGTCCATCGCCAGGTTGCCCAGCACGTAGGCCTTGGCGACCCGCAGCTCCTCCTCCGGGACCGGCTCCCGCCGGATCCGCTCGAGCTGCTCCCGCAGCGCGGCCTCGGCCTTGGTCACGTTCTCTGGCGCCGTCCCGAGCTGGGCCAGGAAGAAGCTCGTGTCCACGCGCGCCGGATACTGAGTGCCGGTGGTGTAGGCCAACCCCTGCTTGTCGCGGAGCTCGGAGAAGAAGCGCCCCGACATCCCGCCGCCCAGCACCGTGCTCAGCACCTTGACCGCCGCGTGGTCTCCGTCGGTGAGGTTGGGAGCCAGGGCGCCCATCAGGATCTGGGCCTGGGCGCCCGGCACCACGCGCACCTCCCGCCAGGCGGCGGGAGGTGCGCGTGGTGC
>DASROG010000199.1:0-16216 GCA_035646995.1 Myxococcaceae bacterium | reverse complement strand
CGTCGGCCCGCGTTCTGGGCCCTGCTCGTGGTCGTCGTGGTTGGAGTCGCCTATCTGTTGCTGCACCGGTCGTCGTCAGGCCCGTAGGAGGACCCATGATTCCTGCGTCGTTCGACTACCACGCACCTGGTACGCTGCCGGAGGCGCTGGCGCTGCTCTCGAAGTACGGCGAGGACGCCAAGGTGCTCTCCGGCGGGCAGAGCCTGCTGCCGCTCCTCAAGCTCCGGCTGGGCCAGGCGGGCCACCTGATCGACATCGGCCGGATTCCCGGGCTCGAGTACATCCGCGAGGAGGGCGGCTTCCTCCGGATCGGCGGGCGAACCCGAGAGTCGGCGCTCGAGACGTCCGATCTGATCCGGGCTCGTTACCCGATCCTCCACGACACGGCGAAGGTCATTGCCGATCCGCTGGTGCGCAACATGGCCACCATCGGCGGCAACCTGGCGCACGGCGATCCCGGCAACGATCACCCGGCCACCATGCTCGCACTCGTGGCCCAGGTGGTCGCCACCGGGCCCAAGGGCGAACGGGTCATCCCCATCGAGCAGTTCTTCCTCGGGCTGTTCCGGACCGCGCTCCGTCCGGACGAGGTCCTCACCGAGATCCGGATCCCGGTGCCGCCGGCGCGCTCGGGCGGGGCCTACCTCAAGCTCGAGCGGAAGGTGGGGGACTACGCCACCGCGGCGGCAGCTGCGCAGGTGACGCTGGACAGCGGGGGAACGATCGAGCGGGCGGGCCTCGCGCTCACGAACCTGGGCCCAACGCCGGTCAAGGCCGCCGACGCCGAGAGGTTCCTGGTGGGCAAGCGCCCCGACGCGGCGACGCTGACCGAGGCCGCGCAGCGGGCGGCGAAGGCATCGTCCCCCAGCGCCGACCGGCGTGGCTCCGTCGAGTACAAGCGGGAGATGGCGCGGGTCCTGGCAACGCGCGCCTTGAAGCTCGCCGTCGAGCGAGCGGGAGGGCGATAGCCATGGCGACCCACGACATCCGGGTCACGGTGAACGGGACGCCATACGACGCGCAGGTCGAGTCCCGTCTGCTGCTGGTGCATCTGCTCCGCGATCAGCTCCGGCTGACCGGAACGCACATCGGCTGCGACACCACCCACTGCGGGGCCTGCACGGTGCTGCTGGACGGCCAGCCGGTGAAGTCCTGCACCGTGCTCGCCGTCCAGGCGGACGGGCGGCAGATTTCCACCGTGGAGGGGCTGGAGAAGGACGGGAAGCTTCATGCGCTGCAGGAAGGGTTCTGGGAGAAGCACGGCCTGCAGTGCGGCTACTGCACGCCGGGCATGCTGATGACCAGCTGCGCGCTACTGGCGAGAAACAAGAACCCGAGCGAATCGGAAATCCGGGAAGCCATCTCGGGAAATCTCTGTCGCTGCACCGGGTACAACAACATCGTCAAGGCCGTTCAGTTCGCGGCCGAGCGGCTGGGGAAGGAGGCGTGACCATGCAGCCCAGGACCAGTCCAGAGGTGGGGGGCATGGGGCACTCGTTGAAGCGTAAGGAGGATCCGCGCTTCATCCGGGGCAAGGGAAACTACGTCGACGACATCGTGCTGCCGGGAATGCTGTGGATGGACATCGTCCGCAGCCCGTTCGCGCACGCGAAGATAAAGTCGATCAACACCGAGAAGGCCCTCAAGGTTCCCGGCGTCCTCGCGGTGATCACCGGCGAGACCCTGGCCAAGTACAATCTTCACTGGATGCCGACGCTGATGTCGGACACGCAGATGGTGTTGCCGACCGAGAAGGTGATGTACCAGGCGCAGGAGGTGGCGGCGGTGATCGCCACCAGTCGCTACGCCGCGGCGGACGGGGTGGACGCGGTCGAGGTGGACTACGAGCCGCTCCCGGTGGTGGTGGACCCGTTCAAGGCCCTGGAGCCGAACGCGCCGGTGCTGCGAACCGACAAGAAGGACAAGAAGGACAACCGCATCTTCCACTGGGAGGCGGGCGACCGCGCGGCGACGGAGAAGGCGTTCGCCGAGGCGGACGTCACGGTGAAGCAGGACTTGTACCTCCCGCGCATCCACGTCGCGTCGATCGAGACCTGCGGGTGCATCGCCGACTTCGACCGGGTGAACGGCAAGCTCACCGTCTACATGACCACCCAGGCCCCGCACGCGATCCGGACGGTGTTCGCGCTCGTGGCGGGGCACGTGGGCCTGTCCGAGGAGCGGATCCGCATCGTCTCGCCGGACATCGGGGGGGGCTTCGGCGGGAAGGTTCCGGTCTATCCGGGCTACGTCATCGCGGTGGCGGCGTCGGTGGTGATCGGGAAGCCGGTGAAGTGGATCGAGGACCGGATGGAGAATCTCCAGGCCGACTCGTTCGCCCGCGATTACCACATCACCGCCGAGCTCGCGGCGAAGAAGGACGGGACCATCACCGCGCTGCGGATGAAAACCCTGGCCGATCACGGATACACGGACGCGGCGGCGAACCCGTCGAAGTTCCCGGCAGGGCTGTTCTCCATCTGCACCGGCTCGTACGACGTGAAGAAGGCCTTCGTCGAGGTCGACGGGGTGTACACCAACAAGCCGCCGGGCGGAATTGCGTACCGATGCTCGTTCCGGGTCACCGAGGCGGTGCACGCCATCGAGCGGGTCACCGACGTGCTCGCCCAGCAGCTGAAGATGGACCCCGCCGAGCTGCGAATGAAGAACTTCATCCCCAAGGAGAAGTTCCCGTACAAGTCGGCGCTGGGCTGGGAGTACGACAGCGGGGACTACCCCGCCGCTCTCCGCCTGGCGATGGACAAGATCGGGTACCACGCCCTGCGGAAGGAGCAGGCCGAGAAGCGCGCCCGCGGGGAGCTGATGGGCATCGGCATCTCCAGCTTCACCGAGATCCTCGGAGCCGGGCCCTCCAAGCACTTCGACATCCTGGGCATCAAGATGTTCGACAGCTGCGAGCTGCGCATCCACCCCACCGGGAAGGCGATCGCCCGGTTCGGGACCAAGTCGCAGGGCCAGGGCCACGAGACGACCTATGCGCAGATCATCGCCGAGGAGCTGGGGATCCCCGCCTCGGCGGTCCAGGTCGAGGAGGGGGACACGGACACGGCGCCGTACGGGCTGGGCACCTACGCCAGCCGCTCGACGCCGACCGCTGGCGCTGCGGGGGCCATGGCGGCGCGGAAGATCCGCGAGAAGGCGAAGAAGATCGCCGCTCACCTCCTCGAGGTCTCCGAAGAAGACCTGGTCTGGGAGCTGGGGAAGTTCTCGGTGAAGGGATCGCCGTCGCGGTCGAAGACCATCCAGGAGATTGCGTTCGCCGCGTACACGAACCATCCGCCGGGGATGGAGGCGGGGCTGGAGGCGGTGAACTACTACGACCCGCCGAACCTCACCTTCCCGTTCGGCAGCTACATCTGCGTGGTGGACATCGATCGGGGGACGGGGATGGTGAAGATCCGGCGGTTCGTCGCGGTGGACGACTGCGGGAACATCATCAATCCGATGATCGTCGACGGGCAGATCCACGGCGGACTGACGATGGGGATGGCCCCGGCGCTCCTGGAGGAGATCAGCTACGACGAGAACGGGAACAACCAGGCCGGGAGCTTCATGGACTACCTGCTCCCGACGGCGGTGGAGAGTCCCTCCTGGGAGACCTACAAGACGGTCACTCCCTCGCCGCACCACCCGCTCGGGGCGAAGGGAGTGGGTGAGTCGGCCACGGTGGGGGCTCCACCGGCGATCGCCAACGCGGTGGTGGATGCGCTGGCGCACCTGGGGGTGAAGCACATCGATATCCCGATCACTCCCGAGAAGGTGTGGCGGATCCTCAAGGAGAAGGGAGTCGCGGAGTAGCGATGACCACCGCCTTCACCGCCCCCGCGCCTGCGCGATGGCACACCTGGGCCTTCGTGGCGGCGCTCGCCGCGCTCGCCGCGCTCGGCTGGGGATGGTCGCTGCAGATCGCGGAGACGGGGCACCACGGGCTTCCGCTCTGGGCCAGGGTGCTGATGTGGACCACGATGATGGTGGGGATGATGATTCCTCCGGAGGTCCCCACCCTGGTCCGGCTGGCTCGGGACGAGAGCGGCCGGTGGCGGGCAGTGGGGAGCGCGGCGGCGCTTCTCGGCGGGTACCTCGCGGTCTGGGCCGTGGCGAGCGCTGGGCTGGCGCTGCTCGACGCGAGGCTGGGGGCGTGGGGGCTGATGACCCACGAGATGGTCTCGCGGAGTGCGCCGCTGAACGTCGCCATCCTCGTCGCGGCGGGACTGGTGCAGCTCTCGCCGTGGAAGTCGGCATGCCTGGAGCGATGTCGCTCGCTCCCGCGGGAGCTGGCGAACGGCGGGCGGGCGCCGTTCGGGTCCGGGCTCCGGCACGGGATGGCTTCGGTCTCGTCGTGCGGGGTCTTGATGCTGGTGCTCCTCGTGGTGGGGGCGATGAACTGGGTGGCGATGCTGCTCCTCACGGCGCTGCTGGTGGCGGAGCGCCTGGCGCCGGCGGCTGTCGCGCCGTTACTCAGTCGGCTGACGGGGGTAGGCCTTCTCGGGTGGGCCGTCTGGTTGTCGGTGAGCGCGGTGGTGCTTTGAGAGAGATGCAGGACATCGTCCGGGGCTGGTCGGAGCTGCGGGCGCGCGGGCAGGAGGTGGTGCTGGCCACGGTGGTCGCGGCGAGCGGCTCGACGTACCGACGGCCCGGCGCCCGACTGCTGCTGTCCGCGGAGCGGTGGATCGCCGGGGGGATCAGCGGTGGCTGCCTGGAGCGGGATGTCCTCGGCAAGGCGTGGTGGCGGACGCGGGAAGGGCCGGTGGTCGTCACCTACGACTCGACGTCCGCCGACGACGAGGACACCTGGACGTTTGGTCTGGGGTGCAACGGGCGGGTGGACGTGCTGCTGGAGCGGCTGCCGCCGTCCGGGGAGGTGCATCCGCTGGACTTCATTGCGCGGTGTCTCGCGACGCGACGGACAGGCGTGATGGCGACCGTGTTCCGGGGCGGAGCCGGGGAGCTGGGACAGCGGCTGCTGCTGGATGCGGACGGGGTGCACTCCGATCTCCCGGCCGGCCCGCTTCGGGTGGGAGTCCAGGAGGCGGCGGAGGCTGTCCCGCGCGAGGGGAGAACGCGTGCCCAGCGCATCGAGGGCGCGACAGGAGCGCCCGAGGTCTTGCTCGAGGTGATCCGCCCGCCCCGCTCCCTGGTGGTCTTCGGATCGGGACAGGACGCCGTCCCCCTGGTGAAGCTCGCCGCAGCCCTCGGCTTCCACCTCACGGTGGTGTCAAACACCTCCGGGGGGGCGCCGGCCGATCTCTTCCAGGAAGCGAGCGTCCACCTGACTGCGAGTCCGAGTGCGGTTCGAGAGAAACTGACCCTGGAGCCCGACGCGGCCGTGGTGATCATGACGCACAATCTCGCTCACGATCGGGGCTATCTCCGTTTTGCGCTGGAGTCGGACTGCGAGTACGTGGGCATTCTGGGGCCTCGGGCACGAACGGAAAGACTCTTGAGTGAGCTCGCCGAGGCTGGCTTCAGGCCGAGCGAGGCACGGCGCGCGGCGCTCTACAGCCCGGTCGGGCTTCACCTCGACGCCGAGCAGCCGGAGGAGATTGCGCTGTCGATCCTGGCGGAGGTCGTGGCCAGGTTCAGCGGAGCGGACGCCCAGAGCCTGCGGCTCCGGCAAGGTCCGATCCACCCTCGCGTGTCCTGACCAGCGATCAGGCTGCGAGCTGTGGGGAAGGAGCTCGAGGCCAGACGAAGGGCCGAAACGCGCCCTCGGGAAACGCCACGTTCAGCTCCCCGCGCTTCCAGCGGGTGGAGGCCTGTCGAAAGGCCGCCACGAAGGCCCGAAATACTTCGAGATAGTCCTTCAGGAAAGCGGGGCTACTCGTGTGACACGGTGGACGGCTGGAGCGCTCCTTCTGCCGGGCCTTGCGATGCGGACTCTGCCTGAGAACACCCGCGCGTCCGAGGAACCGTCGATGCAGTACCGAGGCTTCTGTTTCGATGGCCCGCATGGCGTCCTGCAGAAATCGCCGCAATGCCTCACGACTCTGAAGGGTGTGGAGTGGAAGAGGCGTGAGCGCGAGACTCTCCTGCTCTGCCCATTTCACGTCGAACCGCGCTGGGCTGGTGCCGGGTCGATGCGCCTTCGCCCTTCGCGTCCAGTTGAACCACCGGAATCCACGAGATGACCCGTCGACCATCATCTTGAGCGAGCTGAGACCCGGCCACTCGGCGCAGGTTCGAACCAGTCCTTCCTTCGGACCGTGGGCGAGCATGTAGCGAACACGACCGAGCAGTGCGATCTCGTCCAGGACGGGCTCGGCCGAGTAACGTCTCTCCCAGAGACGGCCCTTCCAACGAACGAGGTTTCCTACCTTCTTCGAGACGTTGGTCAGCAAGTGCTGCATGAACCTGGGCAAGTTTCCCTTGGGGGCTCGTACGAGGAGATGCACGTGGTTCGAGGCGAACACGAACCCGAAGACCTCCACTCCATGCATTCGTACCGCTCGCGCCAGTACACCGCCGAGGACCTCGTTTGTCTCGGATGACGGACGCATCAGGAGCCGTCGCTGGAAGCAGCGGACCGTGACGAAATAGATCTTGAGTGGTTCGAACATTCTCAGTGGCCAGCCCATGGGACTCCCCCTTATCGAGGCGAGTCTCAAGCACGAAGCAGGCCAGCGAAGGTGTTTGACACCCCCCGGAGGCGAAGGTGTTTGACACCCCCCGGAGAGGACACCCCCCGGAGGAGGAGACGTCAGCGGGCAGCGGCTTTCAACGCGCCGCCAATCTCGTCGTAGAGGTGGATGGCGCTCTTCACCGCCTTCTCCCAGTCGCCGAGATGCAGGCTCTCGTTCTCCGAGTGGGCGTTGGTGTACGGATCCTCCACGCCGATCAGCAGCGCCGGCACCCCGCCGAGTTCGCGGGCGAACGGCTCGACGAACGGGATGCTCCCGCCGCATCCGATCGTGACCGGATCCACGCCGTAACCCTTCTTCAGCGCGCGGAACGCCGCCTGGAACGCAGGGTGGCTCGAGTCGGTGTACCACCAGCCGGCCGCGTCATCCGCGTGGACCTCGACCTCCAGCCCCCAAGGCGCCGCCTTCTTCAGCGCCTCGATGAGTCGCTTCTGGACGTCCTTCGGATCCAGGTTCGGCACCAGCCGCACTCCGAGCCGCGCCCAGGCCGAGTCGCAGATGATGTTGCGAGCGTCCTTCCGGCTACTGGCCTGGAACGCGTTCACTGCAATCGAGGGCTGCCGCCAGTTCATCTCCCACGGATGCATGCCGTGGCCGAGCATCTCCACGCCGGGCAGAAGCCCCACCTGCTTGCGAAAGTGCGCTTCGTCACCCGGGAGCGATGCGATGCTCTTCCGCTCGCTCTCGGTCAACGGCTTGACCTGCTCCTTGATTCCGGGGATGGCGATGGACCCGTCCGGGTTGGTCAGCGAGGCGAGGATCCGGCACAGGCCCATGACCGGGTCCGGCACCGGCCCGCCCCACATGCCCGAGTGAACGCTCTGCTTGAGCGCGCGGACCTCCACGCTCACCACCACGATGCCGCGAAGGGCCGTGGTGATGGACGGAAGCCCGGTCTCGAAGTTGCTCGTGTCCGTGAGGACGATCGCGTCGGCCTGGAGCAGCTTCGCGTTCTTCTTCAGGAACGCAGTGAGGTGGGCTGACCCGATCTCCTCCTCCCCCTCGACGACGATCTTCACGTTCAGCGGGAGCCCACCACTCCCCTTGCGCCAGGCCTCGACCGCCGAGGTGTGAACCACGATGCCAGCCTTGTCGTCCGCGGCGCCGCGCGCGTAGAGACGGGGGCTGTCGTCCGGCGGACCCTTGCGCTCGAGGGGCTCGAAGGGTGGGCTCGCCCAGGCACCCTCGTCACCTGCAGGCTGGACGTCGTGGTGAGCGTAGAGCAGCAGGGTCGGCTTCCCGGGTGCCTCGAGGATCTCGCCGTACACGTACGGGTGTGCTCCCTCCACCTCGAGGAGCTGCACCTTCGCGAACCCTCGCTCGCGCAGCAGGCTCGCGGTCGCCTCGGCGCTCGCCCGGACCTTCGACGGGTCGAACCCGGGGAAGGACACCGAGGGGATGCGGACCAGCTTCTTGAGGTCCTCGAGGTACGCGGCGCGATGGGCGGAAAAGTGCTGCAGGGCTTGGTCGGTGGCCATGGCGGCTCCTTACCATTGCTCCTACCCCCGGGCCTGCACTGGAGTGTCGGCCAAGGACAGGAGGAGGGCCGATGCCGGACTACGAGAAGCTGGGGGTCTTCTACCTCGGGCGGCGCTGGGACCCGAAGGCCCGGAAGACCCTCCCGGAGCTCCTGCTTTACGATTCGAAGGACCTGACCACCCACGGGGTCTGCGTGGGAATGACGGGCAGCGGCAAGACCGGCCTCTGCATCGGGCTGCTCGAGGAGGCCGCCCTCGACGGCATCCCTGCCCTCGCCATCGACCCCAAGGGCGACCTGGCGAACCTGGCCCTCACCTTCCCCTCTCTCGCCCCGGCGGACTTCTTGCCGTGGATGGACCCCGACGAGGCCAAGCGTCAGGGTCTAACGCCCGCGCAGCTGGCGGAGAAGACCGCCTCGAGCTGGAAGAAGGGACTCGAGGACTGGGAGCAGGACGGCGCCCGGATCGCGAGGTTCCGCGAGGCCTGCGAGGTCGCGATCTACACACCGGCGAGCAGGGCCGGACGGCCGCTGGCGCTGCTCCGCGCGTTCACCGCGCCACCGCAGGCGGTGCTCGACGACGAGGAGGCCTTGCGGGCCCGCGTCCAGGGCGCCGTCTCCGGGCTCCTCGCCCTGGCCGGAATCGAGTCGGACCCGATGCAGGGCCGCGAGCAGATACTGCTCGCGCAGCTGGTGCAGCGCGCCTGGAGCGGCGGGCAGGACCTGGATCTCCCGGGGCTCATCCAGAGCGTCCAGCGGCCTCCGTTCGACAGGGTCGGAGTGCTCGATCTCGAGTCCTTCTATCCGGCGAAGGAACGTGGCGGCCTCGCGCTCGCGCTGAACAACGTGCTCGCCTCGCCCGGTGCCGCGGCCTGGGCGGAGGGCGAACCGCTCGACATCCAGAAGCTGCTCTGGACTCCGGCGGGCAAGCCACGGATCGCCGTGCTGTCCATCGCCCACCTCTCGGACGCCCAGCGGATGTTCTTCGTCACCACGCTGCTCAGCGAGGTACTGGCGTGGATGCGCACCCAGTCCGGGACCGGCTCGCTGCGGGCGCTGGTCTACATGGACGAGATCTTCGGGTACTTCCCGCCGACCGCGGCGCCGCCCTCCAAGCTCCCCATGCTCACCCTGCTCAAGCAGGCACGGGCTTTCGGCGTGGGTGTGCTTCTCGCGACCCAGAACCCGGTCGACCTGGACTACAAGGGCCTGGCCAACGCCGGGACCTGGTTTATCGGCCGGCTGCAGACCGAGCGCGACAAGCTCCGGGTGCTCGACGGGCTACAGGGGGCGATGGATGCGTCGAGTCATGCCTTCGACCGGCAGGAGATGGACCGGCTTCTCTCCGGTCTCGGCTCGCGCGTATTCCTCCTGAACGACGTCCACGAGGATGCGCCTGAGCTGTTCCAGACGCGCTGGACGCTCTCCTACCTTCGGGGTCCGCTGGACAGGGAACAGATCAAGCTGCTCGTGGCGGGGGAGCGCAGCGCAGGACCGACGATGCCGGCTGAGGCTCCGGCAAGGACGCCGCCAGTGCCGAGCGCGGGCGGACGCCGCCCGGTCCTCCCCGCGGGCATCTCGGAGGCTTTCCTTCCTGCGACGCCTGGCTCCGGCACCCTGAGCTATCGCCCCGCCATTCTCGGCCAGGCGCGGCTGCACTACGTCGACAAGAAGGCGGCGGTGGACGCCTGGCAGTCCGTGGCGCTGCTCGCACCCGTCGATGGAACGTCGGTTCAGTGGGACGAGGCGACCGAGCTCCCGGGCGATGCGGGGACGCGGCTCGGCAACGCTCCCGCGGAGGGCGCCACCTTCGAGGAGCCGCCCGCAGCCGTGACCAACGCCGCCGCATGGACGGACTGGAAGAAGTCGCTCGCCGCGGCGCTGTACCAGTCGCGCCCCTTGAAGCTGTTCCGGTGCGACGCCCTCGACGAGGTCTCGACGCCAGGCGAGTCTGTCTCCGAATTCAAGGCGCGGTTGGTCCACTCGGGTCGCGAGCAGCGGGACGCGGACGTCGAGGCGCTCCGGAAGAAGTGGGCTCCGAAGCTGCAGATCCTCCAGAACGCGGTGCAGCGTGCGCAGAAGGGGTTGGCCGACCAGCAGACCCAGGCCTCGGGGCAGACGCTCGATACGATGGTCACCGTCGGAACCACGATCCTGGGTGCGTTCCTCGGGCGAAAGACTCTGAGCGTCACCAACCTCAACCGCGCCCGCACGGCGCTGCGGAGCGGCAGCCGCACGGTCAAGGAGCGCGAGGACGTCGGCACCGCGCAGCAGCAGCTCGAGACGGCCAGGAAGCAGCTTGCCGATGCGGAGGCAGAGTTCCAGGAGGAGACGGAGAGGCTCCAGGGAGCGGCCGACGCGGAGGCGCTGACGGTGGTCGAATTCACCGTGCCCCCGCGCAAGTCGGACGTCTCCGTTGGAACTCTGCTGCTGGTTTGGACCCCATGGCGCACCGGGTCAGACGGCATCCCAGCCCCCGCCTCCGCCCTCGATTGAGGGGCCGTCCAGCGGAGGTGTCCGCGGCCAGGGTGTCGCGGCGAGGGTGTCAAACACCTTCGGTCCCCCGCGAGGGTGTCAAACACCTTCGGTCCCTGCGGGTCCCCCACGGCGGAGGTGTCCCCGCGAAGGCGCGGCGTCGGAAGATGCGAACGGACCATCTCGCGACAAGCGCCGGTGTCGTGCCGTCCTGACCGAACCGCCGAGCATCCGGCTGCTCTTCCGGGTGATGCACCGGAGCTGGCACGGCTGGCCCGCCGTTTGCGCCGCGGTTTTCGCGAGCGGAGCCTCAACGTCCCACCTCCCAGACTCCGAGCACCACCGGAAGGCCTCCGTTGACCAGCCGGTACACCCGCTGCGGCGCTCTTCCACCTGCGCGCTCGAGCCGGTCCTCCGTGTCCACGAGAAGCGCTCGCCGCCAGCCGGCGAATCCCGTGCCCAGAGTCGTCGCCATTGCCGCGTCGAACGCCTCGAGTCCCTCGCGGGCCCCCACCCGGAGGCCGTACGGAAGATTTCCCACCACCAGCCCCGGAACCGACGCACCCGCGACCGCCGCCGCCACATCCACCCGCTCGAGGTGGACATCGGCGAGCACGCCCGCACGGCGCGCATTCCGCCGAGCGGTTCCGAGCGCACCGGCGTTCAGATCGCTTCCGCCGATCGGTGCGGGGGCCCGGGGGCGGACCCGCGCACGCAGCTGGTCCCGTCGCCCGTTCCAGTCGACCCGCGCGGCCAGCGGCCAGCGCTCCGCAGCGAAGGTGCGGCCCAGACCCGGTGCGACGGATCGGGCCACCAGTGCGGCCTCGATGATCAGCGTGCCCGACCCGCAGACCGGATCCCGCAGCGGCCGGTCCTTGTCGTACCCCGCCAGCGCCAGCACGCCCGCGGCGAGCGTTTCGCGCAGCGGCGCCCGCGAGCTCTCCTGACGCCAGCCGCGCCGGTGAAGCAGCTCGCCTCCAACGTCCGCCGACAGCGAAGCACTCCCTTCGGCGACGCGGAGCAGCAGACGCGGCACGGCGCCCCCTCGCTCCTCGCCGCGAGCCGGCTGCACCGGGCGACGCCAGATTCGGCCGAGGAGCTCGGCGAGGGCGCGAGGATCGGGCGCTGCAGGGATCCGCACGGATGTTTCCAAGGTGATCGCCAACCCAGGCTCCGCCACGCCCTCCAGGCGCGCCGATCGGAGCGCTGCCTCCACCTCGGGCCATCGCCGCACCGGGACCTCGAGGAGGCGCAGAAGGACGCGCTCGGCGACCCGGAGAACGAGCGCCGCCTCTGCGTGCAGACCGGCGGGACCCTCGAGCTCCATGCCCGCTGACACCGGCCGGACCCGGCCCAGATGGCGTGCCTCGGCCTCGAGGACGGGCTCGAGTCCCGGGAGGCACTGCACGAACACCCGCTCGCGCTCGGCCAGCTGGCCCATCCCCGGTCGCTCCGTTATGCCAGCATCCACCCGTGCCGCCCGAACGCTACAAGCCAAGGACCTTCGAGGTCGTGGTCACCGAGGTCATCCGGGAGACTCCGGATACGGTCACGCTCGTCCTCGATGCACCGACGATTCCCCCGTACGTCGCCGGTCAGTTCCTGACGATCGACCCTCACGTCTTCCCGGTGATCGCAGGTCAGGTGGCGTACGTCGAGCATCTCAAGGGTGGGAAGAAGGAGCTCGTCCGGGCGTACTCGATGGCCTCCGCGCCTCACGAGCCACTGGCCATCACCATCAAGGAGGAGCCGTACCGCTCCGGAGACCTGCACGCCCCGCTGCTCTCGCCGCTGCTGGTCTACGGCGTACCGGCAGGAACGCGGTTTCCGGTCGTCGGCTTCACGGGGCCGTACACCCTTCCGCCGGACATCGAGCAGCGCACCGACCATGTCGTTCACCTGGTCGCCGGGTCGGGGGTGGTTCCCAACTACAGCATCGTGAAGGACGCGCTCAGGAATCACCCGAATCTCCGCCACACCTTCATCGATACCAACAAGACCTGGAACGACATCATCTTCCGGGAGGGGCTGGCGCGCCTCGCCACCGATTACCCGGACCGATTCCGCCTGGTGCACACGCTCACGCGCCAGAGCGACATCTCGGGATTGCCGCCGGGCGTCCGTCAGGGCCGGGTAATACCCGAGCTTCTTCGTGAGCTCCTCCCGGACTCGGCGACCGCGTTCGCGTACCTCTGCGGTCCCGCGATCGCCTCGTGGGACCGGAAGAAGGCGCTCGAGGAGGGAACAGCGCCAACTCCTCGATTCCTCGAGTCCACCATCGCCAATCTCCAGGCGGTGGGGTTCACCCCCGCTCGAATCAAGCGCGAGGCCTACGGATGAGCCGCTCGGAGGGTCTCTCCGGGCGAAGGTGTCAAACACCTTCGATCGGATCGGGTGAAGGTGTCCGGGCGAAGGTGTCCGGGCGAAGGTGTCAAACACCTTCGAGGGCCCAGCCACGGTTGAAAAGCTCGTCGGGGCGGGCACTTGTCGCGCCTGCCACGCTCCGGTCATCGAGTGCCCCAGGCGGCCTCAACGGCATTCCCGGGCCACAATGCGCCCCGTCTCCAGCACCGCCTCCACGAGCAGGTCCAGGTCCTCGCCCAGGCTCCGGTGGTTCACGATCGCCAGCCGGATGACCGTTCGACCCCGCAGCCGCGTCGTGGACGGCACCGCCACCCCGGACTCCTGGATCCGCATCACCACCTCGGTGTTCAGGGCATCCAGCTGCCCGTCGGACAGCCCCCGCCCGCGGTAGCGGAACGTCACCACGTTCAGGGGCACCGGCCCTGTCAGCTCCAGCTCGGCCTCGCGGCTGATCCGCGCCGCCACCCACCCCGCCTGCTCCACGTTCTTCTCCACCGCCTCGCGCAGCCGATCCAGCCCGTGCTCCTGGAACGCCATCCACGGCCCGAGCGCCCGGAACGGCCGACTCAGCTCCGGCCCCAACTCGTGCCCCACGTACTCCACGGCCGACACCCCCCGAGGATGAGGAGCCAGGTACGCCGCCGACGCCTGGAACGCCCGCCGATGTGCCTCGGCATCGCGCACCAGCACGCAACCCACCCCGTACGGCACCGCCCCCCACTTGTGGAGATCGAAGGCGATGGAGTCTGCCCGCTCGAGCCCCCGGACCTGCCCGGCGAGCCGTGGCGACAGCTTCGCCCACGCCCCGAACGCCGCGTCCACGTGGAAGACCAGCCGTCGCTCCCGGGCGATCTCGGCCAGCGCCTCCAGCGGGTCCGTCGCCCCGGTGTTCACGGTGCCTGCACTGCCCACCACGCAGAACGGCCGCAGCCCCGCCCCCAGATCCGCGTCGATCGCTCGCTCCAGCGCGGCGAGGTCCATCCGGAACTCCGCATCCACCGGGATCCGCCGGAGCGAGCCGTTCCCCAGCCCCAGCACGGTGAAGGCCCGCGCCACCGAGCTGTGCGCCTCCTCGGAGGCGTAGCCCACCAGCCGCCCGGGAACCGACTGCAGCCCGTCCGCCTTCACCGCACCGTCCACCGAGTCTCGCGCGATCTGGAGCCCGATGAGGTTGGCCAGGCTGCACCCGCTGGTCAGCAGCCCGCTGGCCGACGCCGGGAAGCCCATCAGCGCCTTCAGCCAGTCGACGACCTGCGCCTCGACGTGCACCGCCGAGCTCTCCAGGCCCGAGAGGTTGTTGTTCATCGCGGCGGCGGCCAGCCCCGCGAGGGCACCGGTCGCCGTCCCCGTCCCCATCACCCGAGCCCAGAAGCGGGGGTGCACGTTCCCCAGCCGGTAGGGAAGCACGGAGCGCTGCAGCTCGGCCCACACCGCCTCCAGCCCGAGCCCCTCGCGCGGCGGCGGCGAGCGGAGCCGGGCCTTCACCTCCTCCGGCATCGGTGTCCAGGCTGGCTGCTCGCGAACATCCCGCAGCCCGTCGACCAGAACGTCGATCATCCGGTGCCCGACCGCGCGAACCCCCTCCCAGTCCGACGGGTCCAGCGTCCTTCCGTCGTCGCTCATGCCGTCTCCAGCGCCCGCACCAGCGCCGGACGCACGCCGGTCTCCGCGAGCAGGGCCTCGAGCCGGCGCCGCGCCTCGCGCCACTCGCCCCGCACCTTCCGGCCCAGGATCAGCTCGTTCTTCATCGAGTGCTCCCAGCCAGTCAGCTCGGTGACCGTCACCGAGTACCCGTGTGCCTCGAGCACCAGCGCCCGGATGACGTTGGTCAGGTGCGAACCGAACTCGCGGCGGTGCCAGGGATGCCCGGAGAGCGCGGCCAGCGCCGGCGACGAGGGGGGCCGCTCCCGCAGCTGGCGCGCCACCTCCGCCTGGCAGCACGGGACCACCGCCACGTGGTCCACCCCGTGCCGGATGGCCGCCGCGAGCGCCTCGTCGGTCGCGGTGTCGCAGGCGTGCAGGGCGGTGAGCAGATGGAACCGCTCGGGCCACGGCGCCGAGGCCAGCGGCGCGGTCACGAATCTCATCCTCCCGAAGCCCAGCCGCCGTGCCCGCTCCTCGCTTCGCGCGGTCAGGTCGGGACGGGTCTCGATGGAGACCAGCTCGCCCTTCTCCGGCGCCCGGAAGAACAGCTCGTAGAGGACGAATCCCAGGTACGCGTTGCCACTCGCGGCGTCGACCACCAGCGGCCGCCCGAAACGGGCGAACACGTCCTCCAGCGCCGGCCGAAGCAGACCCACCAGGTGGTTGACCTGCTTCAGCTTCCGGAGCGCGTCGGCGTTCAGGTCCCCGTCACGGGTGAGCAGATGCAGCTCCCGCAGCAGCTCGGGAGACTGCTCGGGAAGGAGCTCGCGCCGGACGTCTGCTGCTTTGACCTGGCGTCTCACATGGGGTGGCGGCGCCGGGAGCCTACCGGCCGCGCCGGGCACCGCCTAGACCGGGACGACCTCGACCACCTCGGGGACCACCTCACGGAGGCGGTTCTCGATGCCCATCTTCAGGGTCATGGTGGACGAGGGGCAGCCGGAGCAGGACCCGCGCATGTGCAGGTAAACCACCCCGTTCTCGAACCGGTCCAGCGTGATGTCTCCGCCGTCCTGCATCACCGCGGGCCGGATCTCCAGATCGAGGATCTGCCGGATCCGGTCCTCCACCTCGGTCCCGGTGGCGGTCGCGCCCATCTCCTCGAGGGCACCCGGGGCCACCACCGGCTCGTTTGACCCGAGGTGGGCGTCGAGCGTCGCCATCACCGCGTCATTGAGCGTGTCCCACTCGCCCGACTCGCCCTTGGTGACGGTCACGAAGTTGCTGCCCAGCATCACCCCGCTCACGCCCTCGATGCCCATCAGCTTCGAGGCCAGGGGAGACCGGGCGGACGCCGCCTCGGGGGTGGTGAAGTTCAGCGCGCCGCGGGGGACCAGGGTCCGGTCCACCACGTACTTGAGGGTGCTCGGGTTGGGGGTCCACTCGAGCTGGATGTTCACGGACATACCCGAGCTTTAAGGCGCCCGCCCCTCGACTTCAACCCAGGCCGAAGGCCCGGGCGAGGAACGTGACGTCGCTTCCTCCCCCCCGGGGGCCCCCCTGGCCAGTGGAAGCGACGCCACGTCCCTTGCTCCATCAACGCTCGACCGGCTGGTTTTCCCTCACCCGGGCTGGCGTGCGCCGCCCCGATCTGGGG
>DASROG010000198.1:0-18961 GCA_035646995.1 Myxococcaceae bacterium | reverse complement strand
CCTCAGGCGAGAAAACAAAGGGCCGTGCACCCGCACCCACGGCGCGCAATTTCTGCGCAAGGGTGCGAAGGCTCACGGCGGCAGGGTGATCCGCCCAGGCGCGCCGCTCATCCCGCTCTGGGTGTGGCAGCTGTTGCAGTCGCCGGTGTCGACCGGGGTGCTCATTGCACGGGTCCTCCCGTTGAAGGTCACCCGCGCGGTGATCGGGAAGGTGAGCGCGGCCGTGCCGTGGAAGTTCCCGGACACGCTGCTCGCGGTGAAGCTCGTGGTGATGCCGTTCCGGTCGATGACGGTCACCACCGCTCCGCCTGCCCCGCTTCCGTTGCAGTCGTCGGGCTCATGGCCGGTCGGGTACACCGTCCCCCCCACGTTGAATCCCGGCCCGCCCTGCTGGAGATGGCAGGTGACGCAGGCACGGCCGGGCTCCATGTTGGCGCTCCCCTGTGTCCCGCCGCTCCAGGTCGAGTGGCTGGTGCAGCTTGCTGCGGCGTCCAGCGGGTCCGGCGGACCGGCGTCCACGGACGGAGGGACTCCGGCGTCGGTCACGCAGCTCCCGGTGGGCATTCCGGCGCCGACCCAGGACTGGAAGGCGCGCACCTCGGCCGCGGCCACGGGGGAGTTGGGTGCCGGGGGCATCGGTGAGCTCGAGGATTGGATCCGCACCACCGACCTCGCCGCGTTGCTTTCCGACGGGTAGCCCGGGGACGCGGCCTGGAGCGCGGCGAGCGTGAAGAGCGACTGGGGCGCGCCACCGCTCGGCGTCGATCCGTGGCAGCTCCAGCAGTGTGCGCTGAGCACGTCGTACGCGGCACAGGGAAGCTCCGACGAGAGGACCACGCCGCCGTCGGTGGTGGTGCCGCCGTCCTGACCCGATGCCGTTCCGGGAGAGCCGCCGTTCTGGGTGCCTCCGTTCCCGCCACCGGCGCCGGTGATGCTCCCGTCACATGCGCCGAGCGCCACCGCGATCAGTGCCGCCATCACGCTGCCGCGCGCCCGGCCCACGCCCTGCTCGCGCGTACCCGCGCCACCACCCTGTCTTCCGTGCACCTGTCCGCCTCCGCTCGCGCCGGTAAGCAGACTCCCAGCCCGAATTGCCCGCCCGCTCCAGATCCGTCACCGGGGACGGCGGGACCCCGGAGTGGTCTTTTCCGACGTACACCCTCCCCACCGCACACGTTCCGAGAGGCGGGGTACCGTGTCAGCCGAGCGTCCCGGGAATCCGGCGACGTCCTGTGCGGCGCTCCCACGAGGACCCTCATGAGCCTGAACGTCACCTTCCCTCCCTTGCTGGAGCTCCAGGACCTCTCGCTGTCCTGCGCCTGGTGGTGGCCGTCGTCTTCGGAGCGAGCGGCTACTTCCACCTGAGAGACCCGGTCGGGCGGGCGAAGAGCATCGAGCTGAGCCCGACCGCGACCCTGGGCCTCGGAGCTGCCGAGGCTCTGGCCAGCATCGGGCTGGTCACGGGGATCCTCATCCAGCCGGCCGCGCTCGGCCTGATCCTCCTCGGCCTGGGGGCGATCCAGAAGAAGGCGTTCAAGTGGAAGACGGGCTTCTGGGGGGAGAAGGCCGGCGGCTGGCACTACGACCTGATGCTCCTGGCCATGAACCTGGTGATCGTCGCCACTGCCGGCGGTCGATGGGTCCTGGGCAGCGGCTGAGCCTGCGGCTGAGGGCCGAAGTCAGCCGGCCGGCGGCTCCGCCGTCGCCGGGCGCGCCATGACGATCGTCGTGCAGGCGCTGCCCGCCTTGGGCAGGTCGCGGCCCGGGGCGAGGTGCATCGGCAGCCGGGGCCGTTCTCCGCGCACGATGGGGCAATAGCGATCGGGGCGATCGAGCGCCCTGTCGAGCTGCCGGCGGCCAGCGCAACCTCCTCCGCAGGCGTCACGCAGCTCGCACGGCTCGCAGGCCGGAGGCACCGAACGGGCGGCCTGGAAGGGCGGCGTGGCGACCACGTCCGGGCCCAGCTCCAGGAGCAACGACAGCGGGTCGCCGAGCCCCGGCCAGTACACGCAGGGCTGCACCGTCGCGCGCGGCGTGACCCGCACCGTCCCGACGCCACATCCGCCTTCCCCGCGAGGCAGCCCGAGCATGGCCCTCACCAGTGGCTCGCCCACCGTGAGCACGTCGGTCTCGGAGAACAGCAGCTCGAACGCTTCCCAGTACTGCTCGTAGGTGAGCGAGAAGGCGTCCGTGCGCACCGACTGGCAGACGTTCACCCGCAGGGGCGCCCCGTACCGCCCGGCGATCTTCGCGATCTCCGCCAGCCGGCGGAAGTTGGTCCGCATCATCACCGCGACGATGGTGACCGGAACTCCGAGGCGGCGGCACCGCTCGGCCTGCGCGTGCACCAGATCCCAGTTGCCCGGGCCGCGCTGCGCGTCCTGCTCCTCCCGGGTCGGATAGTCGAGGGAGAATTCGAGATCGTGGAACGCGCGAAGCTCGTCGTCATCCAGGACGGCGACGCTCATGCCGTTCGAGGTCATCGTCAGCTTGACGTTGCGGCTGCGAAGCAGCGCGAGCATCTCGCGGAAGCGCGGGTGCATGCCGTTCTCGCCCGTCCCCAGATTCACCGACTGGACCGGCAGCCGGTCGAGCACCGCCCGGACCTGCTCGGGGTCGAGACGGTCGACGCGGGTCGGATCGCGGTAGCAGAACGCGCAGGAGAGATTGCACTCGTTGGTCAGACCGATCCCGAGCGCGAAGCGCTGCGCGCCGCCGCCGCCAGATTCCCCGGGAGTGGTTTCCGCCATCGCGACCCCGCTCGAGCTTACCGCGCGCCCGTTCAGGTGCCCGAATCCACCGGATTTCGAGGCGCGGGCCGATGCGATGAGACGCAGGCGTCGGGGCACCGGAGAGTGGCCCTCCCCGGACTCGAACCGGGACGCGGGGTCAGCCGCAGCGGATTTTGAGTCCGCCTCGTCTACCAATTTCGACAGAGGGCCTTGCGACGCCGCGAGGCCGGGTCTAGCACGTCCCCGACATGTACAACCTTCTCATCGCCTTCGCCGCCGGCGCCGTCGTCACCATCGCCGTGCGGCTGGCCGGGCTCTCCTGGCTCGCCGGGATCGTCCCCGGCGTCCTGGTGTTCGTCGGTGCCTACGTCCTCCTCGCCAAGCGAATCGCCGACAAGCTCAAGGGGCTGGTGGCGAGCGCCCAGAAGGAGCTCCAGAGCATCTCCTCTCCGCGCGACAAGGACGCCAAGGTGGCCAAGGCGGTGAAGACCCTCGAGCACGGGCTGCAGTACGACCGCTGGCAGATCATGGTCGCTCCGCAGGTGCACGGGCAGATCGGCATCCTTCACTACATGATGAAGGACTACGGCGCGGCCGAGCCCCACCTCACCCAGGCCAGCAACCGCGACCCCATGTCCCAGGCGATGCTCGGGGCGCTCCGCTACCAGCGGAAGCAGTACGGCCCGATGACCGAGGCCTTCGAGAAGGCGGTGAAGGCCGGCAAGAAGGAAGGCCTGGTCTGGGCCGTCTATGCCTGGTGTTTACAGCAGTCGAAGGAGCGCGACAAAGCCATCTCCGTGCTGGGCCGGGCGGTGGCCGCCAACCCCAGCGACGAGAAGCTCAAGGCCGCGCTCACCGCTCTGCAGAACGACAAGCGGATGAAGATGAAGGCCTGGGAGCCGATGTGGTGGCAGTTCAACCTGGAGGCTCCTCCCCAGGACTTCGGCGGCGGAAGACGCGTCCAGTTCCAGCGTCGGTGAGCAGGTGGGCTGGAGTTTCTTCCTGTCGTCTTCCAGCACACTCCTCAACTTGCGGAACTGACTGCTCCTGCCGGGGCACGTTGCTTGCTCTTCGGCGGAGCACTTCCGCGTGTTGCGGGGGCTCGTGCCTAGAGGAGTGCCACCCTGGCCGGCAGCGGACTGCAGTCTCCCTGGTCGGACACCGGGCGACCCGTGATGGACCGACGTCCCGCTCGCCCCGTGCTCCTCGTCGTTGAGGACGATCCGTCGACCCGCGGCGGCCTGGCCGAGCTTCTGGGCCGCGACTGGGACGTGCTCACCGCCGAGGACGGGACGGAGGCGGTGGCCCTCAGCCAGGCCCACGTGCCGGACCTCGTGCTGGCGGATCTGGCGATGCCCCGCCTGGGAGGGATGGGGCTGCTCGAGGTGCTGCAGTCGGATCCGAGGACCCGGGAGGTTCCGGTGGTCTTCCTCTCCGGGCAGACCGACCCCCGCACCGTCGTGGACTGCTTCAGCCGCGGCGCCGCCGACTTCATCGCCAAGCCGGGTCGGCCGGAGGAGCTGTGCGTGCGGTTGCTCCACGCCTGGAAGCAGGCCCGCCGGGTGGCCCGGCTCGAGTCCCTGGCCCGGACCGACGCCCTCACCGGCCTCCACAACTTCCGCGCCCTCCAGAATAAGCTCGACGAGGAGTTCGCCCGCGCCGCCCGCTACGCCGAGCCGCTCGCGGTCCTGCTCGCCGACCTGGACAATCTCAAGACGCTCAACGACCGCTACGGGCACGAGGCGGGCAACGCCGCGCTGCGGGAGATGGGCGAGGTGTTCCGGGAGGAGCTGCGCGAGGTGGACTTCGCCGCGCGGTTCGGCGGGGACGAGTTCGTCGCCCTGCTGCCTCACCAGACCACGGCGGAGGCGATGGTCGTGGCCGAGCGGCTCCGCGTGCGGCTGGCCGCGCGCCCCTGGCCGTGGCCGCAGCCGCTGACACTGAGCATCGGCATCGCGGCGATGGAGGGAGCGATGCACGTGCAGGAGCCCGCGAGCCTCCTCGCGGCTGCGGACGCCGCGCTTTACCGCAGCAAGCAGAACGGGAGGAACCGGGTGGAGGTCGCGGGTCCGGCGGACGGGCTCGCCGCGGACACTCACTGAAGAGACTCGGGCGAGCGGCCATGGGCGGAACGGCGCAGCTGGCGGTGGTGGGCGAGGGCCTCGCGGGCGCGGGCCTCGCGCTGGCGCTCTGTCACACCAGCCGCGGCCGACAGGTGGAGACGCTGCTCTATGCCGGAAACGGGGCGCCGCGCGGAATGGCGAGGATCCTCACGCCCCAGTGCCGCTCTCGCCTGGCGCTCCTCGGGTGCACGCTCGCGAGCGGCGAGCCAACGACCCCGCTGGTGGGCCTGAGAGTGCTCTCCCGCGGGGCCCGGGCCTGGCTCCCCTACCCTCCGGGCGTGGTGAGCCTGGGTCAGCCGGGGAGAGACGCGCTCGGCGAGCTGCTCACGGCGCGGGCCGGGATGGCAGGGGCGCGGGTGCGCGCCTGGGCGGTGGAGCGCACCGAGCCGCTGTCACAGGCGCGGGCGCCAGGCCGGGTGGTGCGCTCCCACGGGCTGGTCGCCCGGGCAGACGTGGTGGCCTTCGCCCTCGAGCCGCAGGACGCCAGCGCGGCCGCCGCGGAGCCCCACGCGCGAGCGCCGCTCCTCCCGGGCGCCGAGGCGTGGATCGCCACCCGAGATGCTCTCCCCTTCGCGCAGCTGCTGCTCGGGCCCGCGCCGGGCGTGGACGGGCTCCTGCTGCTCCCCGTGCCCGCGGGCGTCTGGGCCCTGGCGTTCGGCCCTGGGGTCGAGCCGGTCGACCTCTCGCTCCTGCTGGTCGAGGCCGCGCGGGACGGCCTGCTCGAGCCGGGCTTCGACCTGCTCTCGCTCGAGCGGCGTCCGGTCCCTGCCGGCAGCGCGCCGCAGCTCACCGGGCCCGGCTGGGTGGCCACCGGACCGGACGCGCTGGGTCATCCCTTGGACCTCGCAGTGGGGCCGGCGCTCGCCCTCGCCGGGCAGGTGGCGCACGCGCTGGTGGACGCGAGCGAAACGGCCTCCGCCCTGGCCCAGGCGATGCTCCGGGCCGGCGTGGGACGCCTCCGCCGGGAGATCGATGCCGCGGCCGCGCTGTGGCGGGTCGGCCGGCATGCGGGGCCGGAGGCGGCGGGCGCCTTCCGCGGCGGGCAGCAGCCGGGGCCCGCACCGCCGGAGCTGACGCTCGCCGGGCTCGAACGGCCCCGCGCGACGCGGGTGCTGTGGCGCATGCGCTGGGAGGCAGTGCGAACGCTCGCCACCGCTCCCTTCCGCCCACCGGAGCAGGTCGCGCCGGTGCTCCAGCCACCCCGCGACCCCCGGCTGTTCTACGTGGTGGACGACGATCCGGACGCCCGCGAGGGACTGCGCGAGCAGCTCAGCCTCGGAGGCGCGGAGGTGGTGACCTTCCCCGGCGAGCTGGACCTGCTCGCCGCAGTGGCGCACCGCCCGCCGGCGGCGGTGCTCCTGGACGTGGTGCTGGAGCGGGTCGACGGGATCCGCCTCTGCCGGCACCTTACCGCGCACCCGGCGACGCGGGGCACGCCGGTGTACGTGATGAGCGGCCTGGGCGCCTCGCACCTGCGCCGCCAGGCGCTGGAGGCCGGCGCCGCCGAGTTCCTGGTGAAGCCCCTCGACCGGGCGATGCTCGCCCGCATCCTCCAGCGGCACCGGCTCGGTCAGCGCGAGCGGCCGTGGGCGGGAACGGACAGCCCGGCCTCCTCCCACAGCGCCGCGTAGGGCGGCGGTACGAAGCGCGTCCCGGGCTCGCGGCGGAACCAGGTACGCTGCCGCTTCGCGTAGCGGCGGGTCTCGAGGAAGGTCTCGCGTTCGGCCTGTTCTTCCGTCATCTCGCCGTCGAGCACCGCCAGCGCTTGCCGGTAGCCCACGCTGCGCATCGGCGCGGTCTCGCGGAACCCGCGGGCCACCAGCCGAGCGGTCTCTCTCACCAGCCCCCGCTCGAACATTCGCCGGGTGCGAGCCGCGAGCCGCAGCTCGAGCTCCTCGCGCGGTGGGTCGAGGAAGTGAATGCGCGCCGGATACCGGGCGGCACGGAAGGCATGCGCAGCCCGGAGCTCGGAGGGTCTGACCCCGGTGGTGGCGTGCACCTCCAGCGCCCGCACCACCCGGACCACGTCGGCCACCGCCAGGCGTGCCGCGGCGTCGGGATCCAGGTCGGTGAGGCGGCGGTGCATCGCCTCCGGGCCGAGCCGGCGGGCTTCGTCCTCGAGCTTCCGGCGCACCTCCGGGTCGGGTGGAGTGTCGGTGAGCCCGTGGAGGAGCGCCCGGACGTAGAGCCCGGTTCCGCCCACCACCAGGGCCGGGCGGCTCCTGGCCGAGATGTCGGCAATGGCGGCGTCGGCCAGCGAGGCCCAGCGCGCGGCGTTGAATGGCTCGGTCGGCTCCACCGCCGAGACGAGGTGATGCGGCACCCGGGCCAGCTGCCCGGGGTCTGGCTTGGCGGTCCCGAGGTCGAAGTACCGATACACCGCCTGCGAGTCGGCGCTGACGATTTCTGCCCCCAGCCGCTCGGCGAGCGCGATGGCCAGCTCGGTCTTCCCCGCACCGGTCGGTCCGGCGATGACGGTGAGGGGCGGCTGGGGTAGGACGCGCGGCATGGCCGAACCCTACGTCCAGGAGTACCGCACGCGCTGGGCGGACATGGATTTCAACCAGCACATGCGGAACGCAGCGTACCTCGGCGTGGCGGAGGAGACGCGGCTCCGGTTCCTCGAGTCTGGGGGGTGGACGATGGACGAGCTCTACCGGCGGCGCCTCGGCCCGGTGGTGGTGGAGGACCTGCTCACCTACCGGAAGGAGCTCCGGCTCCTGGAGCCCTTCCGGGTGGACATGGCGACCGCGGCCATCTCCGCCGATGCCCGGAAGATGAAGGTCCGGAACCGCTTCTTCCGCGAGAGCGATGGCGCGCTGTGCGCGACCGTGGAGAGCATCATCCTCTGGTTCGACCTCGAGGCGCGGCGCACGGTGGTGCCTCCGCCGGAGCTCGGCCAGCTCTGGGTGGGCCTGGCCCGGACGGAGGACTTCGTCTCGCTGCCCGGCTGAAGGGGCGCTCCCCGGCCGGGGGACGCCTCATTATCTGTCGCGGAGCAACCCGCGGAGCACGTACAGGGATCCCAGGTTCCGGCCGTACACGAAGGCGACCGACCGTCCGTCGGGAGAGATCGCCACGTCCCGGAGGTAGATCGTCCCGCTGATCTCGGGTGGGACCACTGCCCTCTCCTCGAGGAGACGGTGGCGCTCGACGTCGAAGCGCAGCAGGCGCGCCCTCGCCGGGGTGCGGTCGCCGCCCCGCGTCACCCAGAGATGACCGTCGGAGCTCCAGCCGCGCGGGACCGCATCCGGGCCTGCCTCGGGGAGAAGGGTCACGCGTCCGTCGGTCGTCGAGAGCAGGACCAGGACCTCGTTCTTGTCGAGCGTCGCGGCCCAGCGGTCGTCCGGGGAGAGGTGGAGAATCCTCCGCCCGATCACCGGAGTGTCCGAGAGACGCTTGCCCGACGAGCCGTCCTGGGGGAGCACGTAGAGGTGGAAGTCGACATCCGAGGCGGTCCGGCAGGTCGCGAGCAGCCGCTTGCCGTCCCGGAACCATCGGGCGGCGCTGAGCTCCAAGCCGTCGGTCTGCAACGCTCTGCTCTGTCCCGGTCCGATGGGGAGCGCGGTCAACGTCCGGCGGTCGGGCTCGATGACCAACGCCCACCTTCCATCCGGAGACAGATCGAGTGGCGAACCCGAGCCGAGGATCTGGGCGGCGTTCCGGTCCGGCCGCCGGAGCAGCGCCAGGACCGGCTGGGTCGGGAGCGGGCCCTGGCCCTGTTCCGGAGGCAGCGGCGCGTTCTCGCCAACCAGTGCGCTCCCCTGGTCCGAGACCCGGGCCACGGCGGTCGCCCAGTTTCCCCAGGTGAAGGTGAAGGTGGATTGCTCTCCCTGCCCCGCGGTGCTGAAGCCGAGCTCGCTGCGCTCGATCTGCTCCGTCGCGAGCACGCTCCCGTCGGGAGCGATGTCCTCGAGCCGGAGATCCGCCGGGCTCGCGTACAGCTCGCGGACCCGCCCCTCGGTGGAGACGGCGACCAGCACGTTGCGCTGCACCTGCCCCGCGGTGAACAGGACCTCGGACCCGTCGGGTGACCAGGCGAGCCCCAGGACCCGCGGCCAGCGCGGTGTCAGCGACTTCGACTGGCCGTTGAGGTCGACCACCATCGGCTCGCCCATGTCATCGTTGAACAGTGGGTGGTGAAGGAAGGCGATCCGGTCTCCCGAGGGCGAGAATCGTGGGTTCGAGAGCCAGCCCGTCGTCTGGAAGAGAACCTTGCCCACCGGGAACTCGAGCGTGATCCTCGCGCCGAGGTCGCGAACGACCGCCAGCTCCCCCGTGGGTGACCAGTCGGCGAACTCGACCCGCTCGACCAGCTCCCGGGGCGTTCCCCCCACCCCACCCACGCGGGCCAGGGTCCCGTGCATCGAGAATCCACGGCTGAACCGCGGCTCGAGCAAGAGCGCCAGGTCCCCGGAGCGCGAGACCCCGAGAAGGAGCGCATCGGTCACCCCGAGCGACTGGGGCTCGATGCTGGTGGAGGTCTTGCCGAAGACCTCCTCCGGCTTCCCCTCGAAGCTGGCGCTGAAGATGATCCTCCCATCGGGCGCGAAGCGGGCTGCTCGCACCGTCCCCAGCCGGTGAACCACCTGCTGCACCTCGGGCCGAGGTGCGTCGGCGGAGCCGGACCGACCGCGCCAGACCAGCGTACCCACCACCATCGCCAGCGCCACGGCGCCCAGGAGCGCCGGGGTGAGGAAGCTTCTCCGCGGCGCGGCAAGTGGCGCAGCCGACGTCGTGGGGCTGCGGACGACCTCCAGGGCGAAGGCCAGGTCGGTGGCCAGCTGGAATCGATGCTCGGGGTCCTTCTGGAGGCAGCGGAGAATGACCTGCCCGATGCTGGACGGGACCGAGGCAGGAAGTGGCGGAGGATCCTCGTTGAGGATGGCGTAACCGCTCTCGACCAACGAGGCACCGGGGAAGGCACGCGTCCCCGAGAGCAGCTCGTAGAGAACCGCTCCGAGGCTGAAAATGTCGGTTCGCGCGTCGACCGGGTCTCCGCGGACCTGTTCAGGAGACATGTAGCCCGGCGTCCCGATGACCGAGCCCGTCCGGGTGCCCCCTCCGCCAGCGTGAAGCGTCGCCTCCATCAGATCCCGGGGACCCGCTCGTGCCTCTTCGGCCAGCTTCGCGATCCCGAAATCCAGCACCTTCACCTGCCCGCTGGGAGTGATGAACACGTTCTCCGGCTTGACGTCGCGGTGGACGATTCCCCGCCGGTGGGCGGCGGCCAGTCCGTGGGCGAGCTGGATTCCCCAGTCCACTGCCACGCCCAGAGGCACGCGGCCACGCGCGAGCCGCTGGCGCAGCGTCTCGCCCTCGAGCAGCTCGGTGACGAAGTAGGGCGTTCCGTCGTGAATGCCGACGTCGTAGACCGCCACGATGTTGGGGTGGTTGAGCGAGCCGGCGATCCGGGCTTCCTGCTCGAATCGGCGCACTAGCTCCGGACTGGCCGCCAGGGACTCGTTCACCACCTTGAGGGCGATGTCCCGCCCCAGGCGGGGATCGCGCGCCCGGTACACCTCGGCCATGCCACCGGCCCCGACCACGGAGAGCACTTCGTACGGTCCGAGCTTGTGACCGGGTGCGAGGCGCACGGCGACGCCGACTCTAGTTCAGGCAGCGACCCTCGGCGCGTCGGGTCGACGCACGTCGATCTGTTCAGCGCCGGGCCAGGAGCGCGGCCTCGAGCGCGTCCAGGCGGACCGGGACCGGCTCGCCGCCAGCGAGTGGCTTGAGCTGCGCCTCGCCCGAGGTCAGCTCCCGCGACCCGAGGACCAGGGCGAACGTGGCTCCGGATCGGTCGGCTCGCTTCATCTGGCTCTTGAGGCTCCCGCCGCGAGCATCGACGTCGACCCGGTGGCCGGCACGCCGGAGCCGGCTGACCAGCGCCAGCGCGGCGTCCGCCGCACCCTCCTCGGCCACCGCCACGAAGAGCTCGGGCCGGACGGGGTGCACCGCGCCCTTCGCCTGGAGCAGGAGGAACAGCCGGTCCATTCCCAGCGCCCAGCCCACGGCCGGCGTGTCCGGGCCCCCCAGCTCCTTCACCAGCCGGTCGTAGCGGCCGCCCCCGCCCACCGCGGAGGCGGTGCCCAGCACCGGGTCCTCGGAGAGGAACTCGAACGCCGTCCGCGTGTAGTAGTCGATGCCCCGCACCATCCGCGGATTCACCCGGAAGGGGATGCCCAGAGCCGAGAGCTGGCGCTGCACCGTCTCGAAGTGGGCGCGGGCCTCGTCGGAGAGGGCCTCGGTGATGGCCGGGGCACCGGCAAGCACCGCCTGGCAGCCGGGGTTCTTGCAGTCGAAGACCCGCAGCGGGTTCTTCTCCGTGCGGTCCTGGCACTCGGCGCACAGCTCGTTGCGGTGGCCTCGGAGGAAGCTCCGGAGCGACTCGAGGTACGTCCCGCGGGTTTCCGGGTCGCCGAGCGAGTTCAGCTCCACCCGGATGCCCTCGAGGCCCACCGCCCGGAAGAGCTGCATCGCCAGGTCGATGAGCTCGGTCTCCTGCGCCGGGGCCGAGACCCCGTAGGCCTCGGCGCCGATCTGCCAGAACTGCCGGTAGCGGCCGGTCTTCATCCGCTCGTACCGGAACATCGGCCCCAGGTACCACCAGCGGGTCACCGGCTCCCGCTGGGCCACCGCGTGCTCGATGTAGGCGCGGACGCAGGGAGCGGTCCCTTCCGGGCGCAGCGACAGGCTCCGGCCCGCCTTGTCCTGGAAGGTGTACATCTCCTTGCCCACGATATCGGTGGCCTCGCCGACGCTCCGGACGAAGAGCGCGGTGTCCTCCACGACCGGAGTCCGCGCCTCCTCGTAACCGAAGCGGCGGAAGGTCTCCCGCGCGGCGGCCTCCAGCGCGTGCCAGACCGCGATGTCGGGCGGAAGGAGATCGTTCATCCCCTTCACCCCGGAGATCCGCTGGCTCACGGCGCGCCTCCGATGCGCTGCCCCATCCGCACCACCGCGTCCGGCACCAGCCGGTCGTCCCAGACCACCCGGCCCGGTTCGAAGAGGAGGATGACGGTTGAGCCCATCTCGAAGCGCCCCAGCTCGGCGCCCTTCTCCACCGGACGCGGCGGGAGATAGGTCCGCAGCCCCGCGGCCTGCCCGGCATGGGTGAGCCGTTCGTCGTACGCGGCGCGGATTCGCCCCACGCAGGTCGCACCCACCTTCACCACCGCCACCCGGCCGAAGGTGGGGCTGTCGATCACCGTCACCAGCCGCTCGTTGATGCAGAAGAGCGCATCACGCTGGCGTACCGTCGCCGGGTTCACCGGCCAGAGCTCGCCGGCGAGGTACCGGGAGGCGACGACCGAGCCCCCGACGGGGGCGTGCACCCGGTGATAGTCCCGCGGGGAGAGGTAGAGCGTCGCGTAGGCCCCACCCAGCGCGAAGCGCGCCGCGAGCTCACCATCGTCCAGGAGCCGGTCCACCGGGAACTGGATGCCCTTGGCCTGCAGGCAGCTGCCCCGCTCGAGGATGCCCGCCTGGCTCACCACTCCATCGACGGGGGAGACGACCAGCTGCGGGTCCGCATCCACCGGGCGGGCCCCCGGTCGGAGCCCGCGGCTGAAGAAGTCGCTGAACCGGCCGTACCCACCGAAGTCCGCATCGGCCTCGGTCATGTCCACCCGGTAGGCCCGGGCGAAGGCCCGCATCGCGGCCTGGTGCACGCCGGCCGGCGCGGGCAGGCGGGTGAGCGTCCCCACCGCCCGGGAGAGCGCGGACTTGGGGACGAGGCGCATCAGCGCGAGGAAGGTACCGTCTTGCATGTCGGGGCTGCCGACACTAACCCCCCGCGTCGGGCGGCGCAGGGGGTGTTCCGCCGTCCGGCGGGACCCGCTGCAGCGCCGACTTCGGAACGACGCCCATCACGTTCTGGCTGTCGGCGAGGACGATGGAGTTCGCCAGCCCGGGCATCGCCCGCCGGCATCGGTCCGAGTCCACCATGCTGTAGGAGTCCCGCGGTCCGCGACCGCTCACCTCCACCGGGCCCGCCGGCTCGAAGCAGTCGCCGAACAGCCGGTTGAAGTCGCGCATCGCCATGCCCGCCGTGGGCGCGACCGGAGGTCCGGCGTCGGGCGCCGGAGGAGGAGCCGCCCGCGCCGGGATCGGAGGAGGCGGCGGCGGGGTCACCGACCCGCCGGAGAAGGTGGGCGGAGTCCGGGCCACGGCCAGCGCCTTCTCCCGATCCTTCGCCGCCTGCTCGAGGCGGGCGCGGTTCTCGCGGATGCGTGCCAGGAGCTGTGCCGCCGTCTGCGCATCGAGCGAGTCCTGGGGCACCTTCTCCAGCAGGGCCTCGACCTCGTGCATCGCGGGGTCGAGGTAGGCGTCGTCCAGCTCCTTCGCGTAGAGCTTGTTGAAGCGCTCGGAGGCGCGGCTGTACTCGGGCGACGGCTCCTTGCGCGCGCACCCGGTCAGGACCAGCAGCAGCACGAGGGCGAGGAATCGGGTCGTCACGGGTCAGACCCCCAGGAAGAGTCGTCGGCCGAAGTTGGGAGCGAGCTCGGCCTCGAAGATGCGGCGGGCGGCGCCCTCGATGTCGTACTCGACGCGGATGTACTCCACGGTCCGGGCGGTCGTGTCACAGACCACGAAGCAGGCCCGGTTGTCGTAGTCGCGCGGCTGGCCCACGCTCCCGACCGAGATGAGGTACTGGTAACCGCGCCGGAAGGCGAACTTCTGCGCCACCACATCGTTCACCTCGCCGTTCCCCAGGGCGAACGCCTTGCAGAGGTGACTGTGGCCGATGAAGGTCACCTCGGCCAGATCTTGCATCTCGGGGACCAGCTCGCGGGCCTGCTCCAGCGCGAAGACGTACTCGTAGGCGCGTGGGTCCACCGGCGAGCCGTGGCTGAAGCCGATCTCCCCCACCCGGTAGGTGTACGGAAGGCTCCGGAGCCAGGCGTGGTTGTCCTCGGTGAGGACCTGCGCGGACCAGTCCAGCGCGTGCCGGGCGCCCTCGTAATAGAAGGAGTAGTCCATCCGGCCGGCCACCGCGGCGTCGTGGTTGCCGAGCAGCGTGACCTCGGCCACGCTTCGGACCAGCTGGCAGCACTCGTTGGGCGAGGCGCCGTAGCCGACGATGTCGCCGAGCGAGACCACCCGGTCCACCTTCTGGGCCTCGACGGCGCGCAGCACCTCGGTCAGCGCCTCGAGATTGGAGTGGATGTCCGAGATGACGGCGAAGCGCATCGGCCTCCTGGACCGCTGACATTACACGACCTTGCCGATCCCCGCGCCTCCGTGCTTTGGGGACGCCCATGCGCATCGTCGTCACCGGCTCTCTGGCCTACGACTACCTCATGACCTTCCCCGGAAAGTTCCGGGAGCACTTCCTCTCCGACCGGATGCACCGGCTGACGGTGAGCTTCCTGGTGGACGACATGCGAAGGCTCCGGGGTGGCGTGGCGGGCAACATCGCGTGGACGCTCGCGCTTCTGGGCGGGCAGCCCCTGCTGATCGCCACCGCCGGGGAGGACTTCCCCGAGTACCGGGCGGCGCTGGACCAGGCCGGAGTGGATACCTCGGGGGTGACGGTGATCCCGGGTGAGTTCACCGCCTCCTGCTTCATCAACACCGACCTGGACGCCAACCAGATCGTCGCCTTCTACGCCGGGGCCCTCTCGCACGGGCACCGTCTGGAGCTCGGCGGCCGGGGGCTGGGTCCGGAGGACCTGGTGGTCATCAGCCCCACCGACCCGGAGTCCATGCTCAAGGCGGTGGAGGCCTGCCGGGCCGCCCAGGTGCCCTACCTGTTCGACCCGGGGAAGCAGACCCCCCGGCTCGAGGCGCAGCAGATCCTCGATGGGATGGAGTCGGCGGCGGCGGTCATCGGCAACGACTACGAGTTCGCGCTCATGTCCCAGAAGACCGGAAAGAGCGAGGCGGTGCTCCAGTCCATCGCACCGGTGACGGTGGTCACCCGCGGCGAGCAGGGCTCGACGGTGCTGGAGCGCGGCAAGGCCCCGGTGGACGTGCCGGTGGCGCCGATCAAGAGCCTGGTGGACCCGACCGGCGCGGGCGACGCGTACCTCGGAGGCCTGGTCTACGGGATGGCCCGGAAGCTGCCCTGGCCGGTGGCCGGGCGCGTCGGCGCGGTGGCCGCCGCGTACGCCATCGAGGTCCGGGGGTGCCAGGAGCACCGCTTCACGCATCAGGAGTTCGTCGCCCGGTACCGCGCCGCGTTCGGGAGCGCGGACGAGGTCGCCGCGGCGCTCGGCTGACCGCGGCCGGTACGCGGCGGTGTCCTCTGTCCCGGGGCCCCTTGCCGGGAGCCCGAGCCCTCTCGGCCGCTCGGTGATCCTTTCTGCACGTGGCACGCCCTTCCACGTGCAGAAAGTACCGCCCGGCCGGGTGCCGTCCTCGGGCATGCCCCGGAATCCACGTCGAGGGGCGTGTCAGTGATGACCCGCGGTGCTCGCCTCGGGCAGCCTGTCACCTCGCGGCAGCGAGGCCAGGCGCGCGCATGCCGCCGCGCACGACTTCTTTCGGTGCCGCGTCCGCCACGAGCCGGTCCCGGTCGGGCGACCCGGGAGGCGTCTGCGCCCGATGCAGGACGAGCCCTGCGGCCGCCTCGAGACTCGATCCCGGCGCGCGCCTCACCGCCCCACGCCGGCGGGCACCACCGGGACCAGCGCCTTCAGATCGTCGTCGGTGAAGACGATGCCGGCTCCGAGGAAGAAGTCCCGGCCCGCCAGCACCCGGTTGTCGAGCTGGCTGTAGACCGGCCGGTTGAAGATGTCGTCCACGCCGGCGTTCAGGTACAGGTGCTGGAGGAAGGTGAACTGCAGGCTGGTCCGCACCCGCGGCCAGCGCAGCCGCTGGTTGGCGAAGTCGAAGAAGTCGGTCTTCAGCGCCAGCTGGTCCCTCCAGAAGTGGAGGTCCAGCCCCACCCCGCCGGTGCTCTCGATGATCCCGAAGCGGAAGGTCGCCCAGTAGAACCGCTTGGCGAACATCGCCGAGAACTTGAGCGCGTTGATGCTGGTGACCGTCCGCTTCTGCAACGCCGGATCGTCGCGCGAGGGGGGGTTGGTCTGGATGTACTCGGTGGTCTCCACGCCCCGCGGGTCGCTGATCAGCGAGATGATGTAGTACTTGTCCGGCCGGGCGATGATCCGCAGCGTGGCGTCGATCTTCGCCGCCCCGGCGTTGAACAGGTAGTCGCTCCGGATGCTGGCCTCGAGCTTCAGCCCGACGAGCCGCTGGGCGTAGTTGGAGACGTCCTCGATGGTCTCTCCCACCTGGCGGCCCAGCTTCTCGTCGGAGACGATCTGCCCCACCGCGCCGCGGCCCTCGCGCAGGTTCTCGGTGACCGCCTGGAGGTTCCCCAGCGTCGCGTCCAGCTTCTGGAGCGAGCTGCCGATGGAGGCCAGCTGCTCGGTGCCGCCATCGGTCCCCATCGTGGTCCGGACGTCGGCGACGATCCGCCGCACGTCCCCGGTGAGGACCCTGACGTTCTCGATGATCTCCCGGACGCTGGAGGCCTCGCCCTCGGTGGCGCTGCGCATCGAGGCGGTGACGTCCCGCACGTTCTCCAGGATTGCCTCGATGTTCTGGCTCGACCGCTGCGCGGTGTCGTTCACCGACTGCGACAGCTCGGTCAGGTTCCGGACGATGGTCTTCAGCGACTCGGTTCCGGCATCGCCGCCCAGGGCCTCGCGCAGCGAGGTGGTCACCGACTGGATGTCGGTGGTGATCTTCCCCAGCGTGTCGAACAGGGCCTGCAACCCCTGCTGGTCGATGACGTGGGTGATCTCCCCGCCGTCGGGCATGAACGGGGCGTCGGGTGACCCCACCTGGAGGTCGAGGAGGTAGTCCCCGAGGAACGACTCGGTCCGCTTGATCAGCGTGGCGTCGGTCCGCAGCCCGATGTCCTTCCGCAGCCGCAGCTTCAGCCGGGCCCGGGTGCCCACCAGGGTGATCTCCCGGATCTCCCCCACCGGGATGCCCGCCACCTGCACCCGGCTCCGGGTCCCCAGGCCGGAGGCGTCGCGGAACATCGCGTAGACCGTGATGGTCTCCGCCCCCATCGTCCCCCGGCGGACGAAGATCAGGAAGGCGAGCAGGAAGCCCACCGCGGCGAGCACCAGCATCCCCACCCGGAAGGGCGTGACGAAGCTCTTCAAGTTCGGTCCGCTCCGAGGCCGGCCAGGGACGCCACCTTACTCGCCCTTCTCGAACCACATCTGGAGGAAGTGCTGCAGCTCGGGATGCGGATTGTGCCTCAGCTCCTGGGGAGGCCCCTGCGCGACGATCTTCCCCTTGAACAGGAATGCCACCTTGTCCGCCACCTTGAACGAGGAGGCGATGTCGTGGCTGATGACCACGCTGGTCACCTGGAGCTTCGACTGGGCGGTGACGATCATGTCGTCGACGTAGTCGGTGGTGATGGGGTCCAGACCGGTCGTGGGCTCGTCGTAGAGGACGATCTTCGGGTCCAGCACGATCGCCCGGGCCAGGCCCACGCGCTTTCGCATTCCACCGGACAGCTCGGCCGGATAGCGCTCCTCGACGTTCTGGAGACCGACGACTCCGAGCTTCTCCCGCACCTTGGCCCGGATCTCGTCCTCGGAGAGCTCGGAGTGCTCGCGGAGGGCGAAGCTGACGTTCTCGTAGACGGTCATCGAGTCGAACAGCGCCGCGCCCTGGAACACCATCCCGAACTTCCGCCGCACCCGCTCGAGGTCCCGGTCGTCCATCGGGACGATGTCCTCTCCGTCGACGAACACCTTCCCCCGGTCCGGCTTGAGGAGGCCGATCATGTGCTTGATCAGGACCGTCTTGCCCGAGCCCGACCCCCCGAGGATGACGCAGGTGCTTCCCTCCTCGATGTCGAGGTCGATGCCGGTCAGCACCTGGTTGTCCCCGAAGGACTTCCACAGATCCTGGACCGAGATCATCGGCGGCGTTTTCGGCTCGGCGCTCATGGGTGGAACAGGAGCCCCATGAAGTAGTCCTCGATGAAGACGGCCATCGCGGCGTCCACCATGGCACGGGTGGTCGCCTGGCCCACGCCCTTGGCACCCCCGTGGGCGTTGTAGCCCCGGTAGCACGCGATCAGGGTCACGGTGAAGCCGAAGACGGCGCCCTTGGCCAGGCCCTCCCAGATGTCCGCCGGAGCCAGGAGGTTCTGGGTCCGGAGCACGAAGGTCCCCACCGACAGGCCCTTCAGGGGCACGGCGACGAAGAACCCGCCGAAGAGCCCCGCGGTGTCGAAGATCATCGTGAGCAGGGGCACCATGCACAGCCCGGCCAGCACCCGGGGCACCAGGAGGTACTGCACCGGGTTGACCGCCATGGTCTCCAGCGCGTCCACCTGTTCGGTGACCCGCATCGTGCCGAGCTCGGTGCACATCGCGGAGCAGGCCCGCATGGTCACCATCAGCGCGCTGAACACCGGGGCCAGCTCGCGGGTCACGGTGAGGGCCACCGTCGGACCGACCAGGCTCTCGGCCCCGAACAGCTCGAAGGCGCTCCAGGACTGGGTGGCGAACACCATCCCGGAGAAGGTCCCGGTCAGCGCCACGAGCACGATGGAGCCCACCCCCACGAAGTCGAACTGGGCGAACAGGTTCTGCAGCCGGAACGGAGGCCGCACCGTCCACACCGCCACCGACACCGCGAGCGAGACGAGCCCACCCACGGTCTGGAACACGCCCAGGACGCCGTTCCCGACGCCCTCCACCAGGCCGACCAGGGGGTTCCTCTTCGGGCTGGACTCGAGGTCGGAGGTGGTCATCGGGCCGCGGCCGGCATCCTAGGGCACGCCGCCCACCCGGGCATCCCCCGCACCAGGGGGACGCTCGTCGAAGCGCGCAGCGGCGCGCCAGCGGCCAGGCTCAGTCCCCCGGAGAGTTCCCCTACTGGCCCACGACGACGCGCGGCACCCGCGCCCCGATGGCACAGAGCACGTCGTAGGCGATGGTGCTCTCCAGCGCCGCGAGCTGGTGCGCGTCCTAGACCTCCGCCCCCTGCCGGCCGATGAGCACCACCTCGTCGCCCACCTCGACCCCGGGGATGTCGGTGACGTCCACCATGCACAGGTCCATGCACACGCGGCCCACGATGGGAGCCCGCCGGGCCCGGACCAGCACGGCCCCCCGG
>DASROG010000197.1:0-5032 GCA_035646995.1 Myxococcaceae bacterium | reverse complement strand
CCCGCGGCCAGCGCCCCGGCGCAGCCGCCCGCCACCGCCGCACCGGCGCAACCGGGAACGGCCGCAGCCCCGCCACCGGCGGCCCAGCCGGCACAGGGGGCGAAGCCGGCCGCGGCCCAGCCGGCACAGGGCGCGAAGCCGGCCGCGGCCCCCACCGGTGCACCGGCCCCTGCCCCGGCCGGGGCGCCGCAGCAGGCTGCGAGCGAGCCTCCACCGAAGGTGGACCCGAAGATCTTCGACGAGGCGCTGAAGGACTACTTCGACAACAAGCAGGAGCAGGCGGCGCGCAAGCTCTACGCCTTCATCGAGTCCACGCCGCCGACGGACGAGAACTTCAGCTGGGCGCAGTACTTCCTGGCCCGCTGCCTCATCGACCTGAGCCTCCGCCACGGCGGCGCGGTGTACCTCGCCAAGGTGGCGCACGAGCGGAGCAACCCCCAGGTGCTCCCCAAGACGCTGGAGGCGCTCAAGGTCCTCACCCAGGTCCCCCACGACGAGGTGCTGATCGACGAGCAGATCTTCGGCTCGCTCGACCTGGGCTTCCTCCCCGACAGCGTCAGCGACTACGCCAACTACCAGCAGGGCCTCGTCGACCTCCGCGTCGGGAACGAGCGCTGGGCGAAGACCCACTTCGTGAAGCTGGAGGAGGACGGCGTGGAGGCCAGCCGGGCGAAGTTCGCGCTCCTGGTCTCCCGGCTGAGGAGCGCCAAGCAGGTCGACGATCAGATGATCGACGACTTCCTCGAGCTGTCCAAGGACCAGAAGCTCACCCTCGAGGCGCGCAACGAGGCTCGCCTGGCGGTGGCGCGGCTCCGCTACGAGAAGAAGGACTACGAGGGAGCGCTCAAGGCCTACGACATGGTGCAGCTGCCCTCTCTCGACCCCGGGCGGGCCACCCTGTACCTGGAAGAGGCCTGGACCCGGTACAACCTGGGCCAGCTGCGGGCGACCATCGGACTGCTCACCACCCTGGACGCGCCGAGCTTCCGGGACGAGTTCCTGCCCGACAAGTACATTCTCCGGGCGCTGGTCTACCGCGACCTCTGCCAGTACCTCCCGGCCAAGCGCGCGGCGAAGGAGCTCACTCGCCGCTTCAGCGACTCTCTGGAGGCCATCCGCGAGCGCGAGGACCTCACCCAGGACTTCCGCCTCCGGCGCGCGGCGAACAGCCACGGCTCCACCAAGCGGGCGGCGAGGTTCCTCGAGTCCCTGAACCTCGAGGGCGAGAACCTGAACCGGCACGCCGGCGGGTTCGGCGACCGGCTCTACAAGCACCTCCAGAAGGTCTACGACCTGGCCCACGCCGAGGCCGAGCGCCTCTACCAGCAGCGTCTCAGCGACGCTGTGCGGGAGGAGGCGGACAAGCTCCTCCGCGCCGACGAGCAGGTGCGGCTCATGGAGTACGAGGTGGGCCTCAAGCTCTACGAGCGCGTCAAGCGCGGAGCGAAGCTCGTCCAGCCGGAGAAGCAGGCGGCCCTCACCTCCGCGCAGATCGCCTTCAAGTTCACCGGCGAGTACTGGAACGACGAGCTCCGCAGCTATCGGGTGAGCATCCCCAGCCGGTGCATCGAGGAGGGTGCCCAGTGACGGGTCCCCTGCTCCTCCTGCTCCTCGCCCAGGCGAAGAGCCCGCTGCTCCCCACGCTGGACAAGAGCGTGAACCCGGTCGTCACCAAGCAGCGGGAGAAGACCGAGTACGTGGAGAAGCTGAAGCGGGACATCTTCAAGGTGGACCGCTCGCTGCTCGAGACCGAGCGGCTCATCGCCAAGAGCCGCAACGCCCCCTACCTGCCGGACCTCCAGTTCCGCCTGGCCGAGCTGTACGTGGAGAAGAGCAGGTACGTGTACTTCCTGCAGGTGGAGCAGCGCGGCGGCGACAACAAGGGCGCCATCGTCAGCCCGGAGACCAAGCTCCTGAAGCAGAAGGCGGTGCAGCTCTACAACCGACTCCTGCGCGAGTTCCCCGACTTCCACGACGCGGACAAGGTCACCTTCTACCTGGCGCACGAGATGCGGGAGCTCGGCCAGTTCGACGAGATGCTCAAGACGCAGAACGAGCTCATCGCCAAGTACCCCAAGAGCCCGCTGCGCCTCGAGGCCGAGCAGATCATCGGCGACTACTACTTCGACAAGACCGACAACGCCGAGGCCGAGAAGCACTTCCAGGAGATCCTCAAGTTCCCCCAGAGCCCGGTCCACGACCTGGCCCGCTACAAGCTGGGGTGGATCCGGGTGAACCAGCAGAAGTTCAACGAGGCGGTCACCTTCTTCGAGGCCGCCGCGGGCAGCGAGCCCATCCCCGGCGTGGACAGCCAGAAGGCGCTCAACGTCAAGCGCGAGGCGCTGCTGGACCTGGTCTACAGCTACACCGAGGCCCGACCGCCGAAGGGCGCGCTCCCCTACTTCGAGAAGCTCTCCGACAGCCGGACCACCTACGCGCTGGCCCTGGACAAGCTGGGGAACCGCTACTTCATCAAGCAGCAGTACGAGTGGGCCATCCCCGCGCTCCGCAAGCTGCTGGAGATCCAGCCCGATCCGGACCTGGACATCGAGCGGGCGGAGAAGCTCTACGACTCCCTGAAGGCCGCCAAGGGGCGGGTGCCCACCCAGCAGGAGGACATCAAGTTCCTGGTCCGCGCCGCGGTGAACGTGAAGGTCGATCCCTTCAAGGACGACACCACCCGCCGGAAGCAGCTGGTCGAGCTGGAGGAGCTCACCCGCGACCTGGCCACGCAGCTGCAGGCGCTGGCCCAGAAGACGGACGACCGGAAGGTTTATCTACAGGCGGCGAGCGCCTACAAGGAGTACCTCTCGCTCTTCCGGCCCGAGAAGTACGTCCGGGACATCATGCACAACCGGGCGGACGCGCTCTTTGCCGCGCACGCCTACCCCGAGGCGGCCCGGCAGTTCGAGGAGCTGGAGACCTACGAGGTCCGGGCGAAGAATGCCGCCGGCGCGGAGGCCGCTGCGTACGGCGCGCTGCTCGCCCACTTCAGCGCGCTGAAGGCCGGCGAGGTGGACAAGATCACCGCCTTCGAGGTCGCGGACGCCCGGCAGGCCCTGAAGCTCGACGGGGCGAAGTTCATCACCCAGTACCCGCGCAACCCCAACGCCCTCACCGTCAAGTTCAACATCGCCCGCGCCTTCTACGACGACGGCGAGTTCGAGCGGAGCAGCCAGCTCTTCACCGCCTTCGCCATGGAGTACCCGACGCACAAGGACGCGCCGGTGGGGGGGAAGCTGGCGCTGGACGGCCTCCGCCAGCTCAACGACTTCAAGGGCATCGAGGAGACGACGCGGAAGTTCCTGGGCAACGGGCAGCTGCCCGCGACCTTCCTCGCCGAGGTCCGCAAGTTCCAGGCGGAGAGCAAGGGCGAGGCCCTGGGCGAGCTCGCGCTGCAGAGCTCGGCCGAGACCGGCGACGTGGTCGAGGGCCTGCTGAAGGTCGCCTCGGAGAACAAGGGCGGCGACATCGCGGAGAAGGCGCTCTACGGCGCGTTCACCGCCGCCCGGGAGAAAAAGGACTACGCCAAGGAGCGGGAGATCGGCGCCAAGCTGCTCACCGACTTCCCGAAGACCGCCTACACCTCCGACGTGCTGGCCACCATCGCCCGGCACTCGGCGGAGGCCGGACGCTTCCCCGAGGCGGCGCAGTGGTACGAGCAGCTCGGCCAGCGCATGGGCCAGGACTCCACCGCCTACGACGGGTGGATGGCGGCCGGCCGGCTCCGGATGGTGCTGAACGACTACCCGGGCGCGCAGAAGGACTTCCAGGCCGCCGCGAACGTCGGCGGCAATCGACGCGGCGAGGCGATGGCCCTGCTCGCGCAGGCCAGGCTGAAGGCGCGTGACCTGGCCGGGGCCAAGGCGACCGCGCAGCAGACGCTCGGCGTGGACAGGACCAACCCGCAGGCGGCGGCGGTGCTGGCGGAGGTGGCGGCCACCCAGGGCGAACGGCCCGACGTCCTGGCCAAGGCGCTCTCGCCGGTGGTCAACGCGCCCAGCAGCCAGGGCGAGGACACCGCCAAGGCGCTCTGGTACCTGGGCGAGCTGCTCTACCGCAACTTCAAGGCCATCCCCGCCGATCAGATCGACCAGAAGGTCGCGGCGCTGCAGCAGCTGCAGGGCGTCTACAACCAGGCCGCGTCGATGGGCAGCTCGGAGTGGGCGGTGGCCTCGCTGTGGAAGCTGGGCCTGTCGCTCCAGTCCCTCGCCGAGGCGGTGGAGCAGACGCCGGTGCCCGCGGGGCTGTCCGCGGCCGACGCTCAGCAGTTCAAGTCGGCGGTGACGCAGCAGGTCCAACCCATCAAGGAGCAGGCCGACGAGGCGTTCAGGACCTGCCTCGCCCGCGCCAGCCAGCTCGAGGTGTACGCCCCGGCGGTGCTCGGGTGCCGGAGCCGGAGCGAGACCGCGCGCTCGCCCCTGCCCGCGCCGCCTGCGCCGGGCAACCTGCCCACCGGATTCCCCGAGCTGCAGAAGAAGGCCGAGACCCTCCAGGACGCCGCCTCGCTCGAGGCGCTGGGCCTCGCGTACCTCGAGGCCAAGCAGATCCCGATGGCGCAGCTCTCGCTCGCCCGGGCCACCGAGCTCGGCGAGACGCGGACCCTCGCCCAGAACGGCCTCGGCGTGGCGCTCCTCTACCAGGGGGAGCCGATGGCGGCCCGCGCCGCTTACGGGAAGGCGATCGACGCCGACCCGGGGAACGAGAAGGCCCGGGCCAACCTGGCGGCGCTCCGCTGCCGCTACGGGGACCAGGACGGCGCCAAGAAGGAGCTGGCGAGCGTGAAGAACGGCGCCCTGGCCGGGGCCGACCTGGACCCGGAGTGGAGGAGCTGCCGATGAAGCGCTCCGCCGTCCCCATCGCCGCGGCCGTCGTGGGGGTGGCGCTCGCCTGCAGTCCCACCAAGGTCGAGGGGAGCCTCCAGGAGATCCTCGACCTCACCTACCAGGACATCAAGCTGGGCTTCGCCGGAGATCAGATCGCGGTGCGATGGACGCGGCCCCGGGGCGCCGGCCGGGACACGGTGCTGGAG
>DASROG010000196.1:0-5193 GCA_035646995.1 Myxococcaceae bacterium | reverse complement strand
TCCTCCGACGCCAGCTTCTGCAGTGACGTCCCGAGCTTGTCCTGGTCGGCCTTGGTCTTCGGCTCGATGGCGATGTCGATCACCGGCTCGGGGAACTCCATCCGCTCCAGGATGATGGGCTTGTGCTCGTCGCAGAGGGTGTCGCCAGTGGTGGTGAGCTTCAGCCCCACGCAGGCCGCGATGTCCCCCGCGAGGACCTCGTCGATCTCGTCCCGCTTGTCCGCGCGCATCTGCACCAGCCGCCCGATGCGCTCCCGCTTCCTCTTGGCCGGATTCCAGGCCGCCATCCCGGTCTCCAGCCGCCCCGAGTACACCCGGATGAAGGTCAGCGTCCCCACGAAGGGGTCGGTCATGATCTTGAACGCCAGCGCGCTGAACGGAGCCGTGTCGCTGGTCTCGCGGGTGAGGTCATCCCCCGTCTTCGGGTCCTTCCCGTGCACCGGTGGGATGTCCAGCGGCGAGGGCAGGAAGTCGACCACGGCGTCCATGAGGGGCTGCACGCCCTTGTGCTTGAACGCCGAGCCGCACATCACCGGGAACACCTTCCGGGTGACGCAGCCCTTGCGGAGGGCGGCCAGCAGCTCGGTCTCCGACGGCTCCTTCCCGTCGAGGTAGAGCTGCATCACGTGGTCGTCCTGCTCGGCGCAGGCCTCGATCAGGTGCGCCCGTGCCGCCTTCGCCGCGTCCGCCAGCGCAGCGGGGATGTCCACCACCTCGAAGCGGCTCCCCAGCTCGGACTCGTCGAAGGTGATCCCCTTCATCCGCACCAGGTCGATGATGCCCTGGTGCTGATCCTCGACCCCCCAGGGGATCTGGACCGGCACCGCGTTGGCGTGAAGCTTCTCCCGGATGCTCCGGACCGACATCTCGAAGTCGGCCCCCAGGCGGTCCATCTTGTTGATGAAGCAGATCCGGGGCACGCCGTAGCGGTCCGCCTGGCGCCACACCGTCTCGCTCTGGGGCTCGACGCCGTTGGCCGCGTCGAACACCGCGATTGCCCCGTCGAGCACCCGCAGCGAGCGCTCCACCTCGATGGTGAAGTCCACGTGGCCCGGGGTGTCGATGATGTTGATCCGGTAGCGCTGATCCCCACGATTCCAGAAGGCGGTGATCGCCGCGGAGGTGATGGTGATGCCGCGCTCGCGCTCCTGCACCATCCAGTCGGTGGTGGTGTTGGCGTCGTCGACGTCCCCCATCTTGTGGATGGCGCCGGTGTAAAAGAGGATCCGCTCGGTGGTGGTCGTCTTCCCGGCATCGATGTGCGCCATGATGCCGATGTTGCGGTAGCGCTCGAGCGGGAAGTCGCGGGCCATGATCGATCTCTACAAATGACAACGGCCGGGAACCCCGGCCGTCGGAACATCGCAACGAGCGGGGCTCGTTACCAGCGGTAGTGCGCGAAGGCCTTGTTGGCCTCGGCCATCTTGTGCGTGTCCTCGCGCTTCTTCACCGCGTTGCCGCGGTTGTTCGCCGCGTCCATGATCTCGCCGGCGAGCTTTTCCTCCATCGTCTTCTCGCCACGGGCCTTCGCGTAGGTGATCAGCCAGCGCATCCCCAGCGCCACCCGGCGGTCCTGCCGGACCTCCACCGGGACCTGATAGGTCGCGCCGCCGACCCGGCGGCTCTTGACCTCCAGGACGGGCTTCACGTTGTCCAGCGCCTTCTTGAAGGTGCGGAGCGGCTCCTCCTTCGCCCGCTCCTCGATCAGGGCGAAGGCGCCGTAGCAGACGCGCTCGGCGATGGACTTCTTCCCCTTGCGCATCAGGTCGTTGACGAACTTGGTGACCAGCCGGTCCTGGAACTTCGGGTCGGGGAGGATCTTCCGCTTGGCGACGACGCGACGACGAGGCATCTGAATCCGGTTCCTTTAGCTCGGGCGCTTCGCGCCGTACTTGCTGCGGCCCTGCTTCCGTCCCTGGACGCCGACGGAGTCCAGGGTGCCGCGGATGATGTGGTAGCGCACGCCGGGGAGGTCCTTCACCCGGCCGCCGCGGATCATCACCACCGAGTGCTCCTGGAGGTTGTGACCCACGCCCGGGATGTAGGACGTCACCTCGATGCCGTTGGTCAGCCGCACGCGGGCCACCTTTCGCAGCGCCGAGTTCGGCTTCTTCGGGGTGGTGGTGTAGACGCGGGTGCACACCCCACGCTTCTGGGGAGACTCCTTGAGCGCGGGGCTCTTCCCCTTCACCACGAGCTTCTCGCGCCCCTTGCGCACCAGCTGAGTGATGGTCGGCATCCGTCCCTTGTCCGTCGTACGACGGAGGCTCGCCTCGGGTACACGCCCGGCGCGGAAGCCCCCGAAAAGAGGGCGCGGTCTATAACGGTGCGTGAGAGGGAGTCAAGCGTCCGGCGCGACTCGACAAACCGGCCATCCGAGAGGCTCAGAGATCCAGGACCATCACGATCGCGTCCTCGCCCTCGTCCACGTAGTAGTTCGGCCGGATTCCCACTGGGCGGAAGCCGAAGGACCGGTAGAGCTCCAGCGCCGCGGCGTTGCTCCGCCGCACCTCCAGGGTGGCCAGGGTGCACCGCTTCTGCCGGCCCGCGTCGAGCGCCGCCTGGAGCACCGTCCGGGCCACCCCGCGCCGCCGGTGCTCGGGGGCGGTGGCCACGTTCAGGACGTGCAGCTCGTCGTGCACCACCCAGAAGATGACGAACCCGAGCAGCGTCATGCCCCGGGCGCCCGGCTCCTCCGCCACCAGGATGGTGGACCAGTCGTGTCCCAGCTCCCGGGCCAGGAGGTCCCTGCTCCAGGGGTTGCGGAACGCCTCCTGCTCGATCTCCATCACCCGCGGCAGGTCGCCCGACGTCATCGGGCGGAGCTGGAACGCCCCTTCCGGGGTCTCCTTGAGCTTCCTCACCGGGCGGCCTCCCCGAGGCCCAGCTGCTCGCGGGCCAGCTCCTCCGGGCGGGCGATGATCCGCACCGGGATGGAGCCCCGCAGCTGCCCCAGCACCTCGCGGGCGAGGACGTAGGCCCGCTCCCGCTGCATCCGCTCGCGCAGCGGTCCCCGGGCGTCCTCCCAGGTCCGGCCGCCCCGGTCCGCCTCCCAGGCCTTCCGCACCTCGCTCTCCGGAACCTGCGAGCGGAGGCGCACCCGCCCCTCGACGAACTTCTCGGTCCGCACCGCCCGGGCGAGCACCTCCGCGAGCGCGGCCCGGTCCGCGTCGTGCGCCTTCAGGAACGACTGGAAGGCGGCGGCGCTCGGGAAGCGCGACTCGAGGGTTCGGAGCCGCTGGTCGATCTCCGCCGGCTCCACCGGGTACGCGTTGAGCTTGTCGGCCTCGGCCGTCGCCGCGCGCTGTGCGATGGCCAGGTCCAGCGCGTTCTGGATCGTCGAGGCGTCCAGCGGCGCCGTGGCGGCCTCCACCCCCCCGCGATCGATGAGCATCACCCGGGCCTCGAAGTCGAGCTGGCTCCAGCTGAGCACGCGCCCGTCCACCAGCGCCACCACCCGGTCGATGACCCGGGCCGTCGCCACCTCGGCGGCGAGGAGCGCTCCCAGGACAACGAGCGCCGTCGTCCCCTGGCACGGGCGTCGTGGACGGTTAAGCTCCTTCGACGGCATGGCTGAGGACCTCTACCAGCTGCTCGGCGTCTCCCGCGGCGCCAGCGAGGACGAGATCAAGAAGGCGTACCGGAAGCTGGCGCGCAAGTACCACCCGGACGTCAACCCGGGCAACAAAGCTGCCGAGGAGAAATTCAAGCAGGTCAGCTCCGCGTTCGAGGTTCTCTCCAATCCCGAGAAGCGCAAGCTCTTCGACGAGTTCGGCGAGGACGCCGCCAAGCTGGGGTACGACCCGAAGAAGGCCGAGGCCTTCCGCGCCTACCGGGACGCGGCAGCCCGCGGAGGTGGCGCCGGGGCGGGCTTCGCGGGTGGCATGCCGGACGTGGAGGGGTTCGACCTCGGCGACCTCTTCGGCGAGCTCTTCCGCAACCGGCGGGCGGGTGGCGCCGGCGGCGGCACGGACGACCTCTTCGGACGTGAGGAGGGCCCCGCCCGCGGCGAGGACCTGCACGCCCAGGTGCGCCTGTCGCTCAGGGAGGCGGTCACCGGCACCGAGCGCAGCCTGGCGATCACCCGGCCGGGCAGGTGCCCGAAGTGCAAGGGTTCCGGGCACTTCGGCAGGCCAGAGACCTGCCCCACCTGCAAGGGTTCGGGGAAGATCCGTCAGGGCCGCGGACCGCTCTCGATGACCAGTCCCTGCCCCACGTGTGGAGGGAGCGGCAAGGTCGCTCCTCCCTGTGACCGGTGCGGCGGCACCGGACGGGTCGAGGAGACGACCCGGGTCACGGTGAAGATTCCGCCGGGCGTCCAGAGCGGCTCCCAGGTCCGCGTCGCCGGCCAGGGCGCGGCCGGAACCCAGGGCGGACCGCCGGGCGATCTCTTCCTCGAGGTGCAGGTCGAGCCGCATCCGCTCGTCCGCCGCGAGGGCGACGACCTCTACGTCCCGCTCCCGGTCACCGTGCCGGAGGCGATGCTGGGCGCGGAGGTGCGCGCTCCCACCTTCACCGGCGAGGTGACCGTGACCGTGCCGCCGCACAGCCAGTCCGGCCGCAAGCTCCGGCTCAAGGGACAGGGCGTGCCCGCGCTCAAGGGAACCGGGCGAGGTGACCTCTACTACGAGCTACGGGTGCAGGTGCCGGAGAAGACCACCGCCGAGGTGAAGGCGGCCGCGGAGACGCTCGGCCGCGGCTACCAGCACGACGTGCGGGCCGACCTGCGGCTCTGAAACCCCAGGAACGCGGGGCGCACCTGGGCGCACCACTGAGCGCGCACTTCTGTCCGAAGTCCGTCGGATGAGTCGCTCGAGACCGCCCCTTGCGTCGGATGCGCTAGGACGTAAAAGCTGCCGGGCTCTCGAATGGATCCTCAGTCACACACCATCACCGTCCCCACCCGCGGACGCGGACTCCACGACATCACCCGGGAGGTGACGGACTTCGTGCAGCGGCTCAAGGTGGCCGCGCCCGGGCCGCGGACCGGCGTCCTCACCTGCTTCATCCGCCACACGTCGGCCAGCCTCCTGGTCCAGGAGAACGCCGACCCCGAGGTGCTGGCCGACCTGGAGCGGTTCTTCTCCCGGCTCGTCCCGGACGGCGACCGGCTCTTCCACCACACCGCCGAAGGTCCGGACGACATGCCGAGCCATGTCCGCGCCGCGCTGACCCAGACCTCGCTCTCCATCC
>DASROG010000195.1:0-2646 GCA_035646995.1 Myxococcaceae bacterium | reverse complement strand
CCATCCAGGACGTCACCGAGGACATCGTGCTCCGGATGGCCCGCCACGTGCGGAAGGAGACCGGCGAGCGCGATCTCTGCATCGCCGGCGGCGGGCTGGATCCACAGCCGATCGAACACGCCGGCCCGGAGCAGCTTGCCGTTGGCCACGCAGTTCAGCGCCACGCCCCCGGCCATGCAGAGATCGCGCTCGCCGGTCTCCTTCCGCACGTGGCGGGCCATCCGGAGCACGATGTCCTCGGTGACGTCCTGGATGGAGCGGGCCAGGTCCATCTCCCGCTGGGTGAGCGGCGTCTCTGGCTCGCGGGGCGGTCCGCCGAACAGCCGGTCGAAGGCGGCCGAGGTCATTCGCAGGCCGCCCACGTAGTCGAAGTAGTCGAGGTTCATCCGGAAGGAACCATCCTCCTTCAGGTCGAGGAGGTGCTCGCGGATGGCTCCGGCGTAACGAGGCTCCCCGTACGGCGCGAGACCCATCAGCTTGTACTCGCCGGAGTTCACCTTGAACCCGGCGTGGTAGGTGAAGGCCGAGTAGAGCAACCCGAGCGAATGGGGGAAGCGAAGCTCGGCCCTCAGCTCCACCCTGTTCCCTTGCCCGACTCCCCAGGAGGAGGTGGCCCACTCGCCGACGCCGTCCATGGTGAGGAATGCTGACCGCTCGAACGGAGAGGGGAAGAACGCCGACGCGGCGTGCGACTCGTGGTGCTCGGGAAAGACGACGGGTCCCCGGTATCCGAGCGCGTCGGAGATCAGATCCGGCACCCAGAGCTTCTCGCCCAGCCAGGCGGGGATGGCCTGCACGAAGGCCGCGAGACCGCGAGGAGCGATCGCCAGGTGGGTCTCGAGGATGCGATCGAACTTGAGGAACGGCTTGTCGTAGAAGGCGACACAGTCGAGCGCGTCCACGCCGATGCCGCCTTCCCGGAGGCAGGCCCGGACCGCGTGCTGCGGGAAGCGGTGATCGTGCTTCACCCGGCTGAAGCGCTCCTCTTGAGCAGCGGCCACGATCTCTCCATCGCGCAGAAGGCACGCGGCCGAGTCGTGGTAGTACGCCGAGAGTCCGAGGATGGTCGGCAAGGGGGAGCACTGTACCGCCGGGACCCCGGCCCCTGCTCGAGCGCTACCAGCTCCGCGACGTGGCGATGAAGGTGGTGGGGATCGGGAGCGTCGGGACCTCGCGCTGGGTGATGCTGTTCACCCCCGCGAGGGCGCCCCGCTCTTCCTCCAGTCAAGGAAGCGCGGTCGTCGGTCCTCGAGGAGCTACGCGGGCCGGAGCGTGTTCGAGAACCACGGGCCGAGGGTCATCAACGGATACCGCCTCCTTCGGCCGGCGAGCGACACCTTCCTCGGGTGGACCGCGGGCCGGCGGCGCGACTACGTCGTGCGGCAGCTCCGGGACATCAAGATCAGCATCCCGGGTGGAGACCTTCGGCCGGATGGAGATGGGCATCCACGCCGCCTGGTGCGGGCGGGCCCTGGCCCACTCGCATGCCCGCGGCGGACATCCGGCGGTTCTCGGCGGGTAGATGGGAGAGGGCGACGCCTTCGACCAGGCCGTGGCCTCGTTCGCGATGGTCTACGCCGATCAGAACGAGCGGGACCACGTCGCGCTCGCCCGGGCGGTGAAGCAGGGCAAGGTGACGGCGCAGCTCGAGGACGGCCGCTGAGCGCCCGCGGCGCGTCCTCTCGCGGGTGCAATTCTCCAGTGTGAGGTGCGCGGCGAGGGTGCTCGTCGCGCGCACCGTGCCCTCGATGTCGGGTTGGCTCGCCCGGTCTTGCGGCTCTTCTCGGCTGGTAACGTCCGGCCCTCATCCGGAGGTCTCCCGATCATGAAGATCCGTCTTCTTCTCACCGCGGCCGTGCTCGCTGCCGGCTCCGCTCGCGCCACCGACGTCGGTGTCTCCGTCTCGGTCGGCGACTCGGGCTTCTACGGCCGGATCGACGTCGGCACGATGCCCAGGCCGCCCCCGGTGGTCTATGCCCAGCCGGTCCTGGTCCAGCCCGCGCCGGTGGCGGTGGAGCGCCCACCGATCTACCTGCGCGTCCCGCCCGGCCACGCCAAGAAGTGGCGGAAGCACTGCCACAAGTACAACGCCTGCGGCGAGCGGGTCTTCTTCGTGCAGGAGCGCTGGTACAACGAGCACTATGCCGCCGGCCGTGACGCCCAGCGTGGCGACGACGACCACCCCGGTCGCGGGCACGGGAACGGGAACGGCAACGGGAAGGGGCACGGCAAGGGGAGCTGACGCCCCGCCGGGGCCGGTCTCACCGGGCTGCCGGTACGAGGTGTGAGGCGAGCCACCCTGCCGCGGTCTGGACCGCCTCGCGCTCACGCCGCCCCAAGGCGTGGGTAGCGCCGTCGAGGACCACGAGCTCCAGTCGCGGGTTCCTCCCCGCCAGCCGCTCCAGGGTCCGGATCGGCCCGAGCGGGTCGGCCGAGCCCTGGAGAACGAGGGTCGGACAGGGCAGCGTCGTGAGCACCCGCTCGTCCTCGAGCCGGCGCCGTCCCGACGCCGACCGGACCGGGAAGCCCAGCAGCACCAGCGCCCGCGGCGGCATCTCGATCGCCAGCCGGGCCAGCACCCGGCCCCCGAACGAGCGACCGGCGTAAGCGGCGATGCCCGGATCGGCGCCCGCCCAGGCCCGGGCC
>DASROG010000194.1:0-3142 GCA_035646995.1 Myxococcaceae bacterium | reverse complement strand
GAGCCGCTCATCCGCGACATCCAGGTCATCTCCACCGGCTCCATCTCGCTGGACATCGCGCTCGGCGTGGGAGGCGTGCCCAGGGGCCGCATCGTGGAGATCTACGGGCCCGAGTCCTCCGGCAAGACGACCCTCTCGCTTCACGTGGTGGCCGAGGCCCAGAAGAAGGGCGGCATCTGCGGCTACATCGACGCCGAGCACGCCATGGACGTGGGCTACGCCCGCAAGCTCGGGGTGCGCACCGACGACCTGCTCCTGTCCCAGCCGGACACCGGAGAGCAGGGGCTGGAGATCGCCGAGATGCTGGTCCGCTCCGGCGCCATCGACGTGCTGGTGATCGACTCGGTGGCCGCCCTGGTCCCCAAGGCCGAGCTCGAGGGCGAGATGGGCGACGCGCACATGGGCGTCCAGGCGCGGCTCATGAGCCAGGCGCTGCGGAAGCTCACCGGCACCATCGCCAAGAGCCAGACCTGCGTCATCTTCATCAACCAGATCCGGATGAAGATCGGCGTGATGTTCGGGAACCCGGAGACGACCACCGGCGGCAACGCGCTGAAGTTCTACGCCAGCCAGCGGCTCGACATCCGCCGCATCGGGGCCATCAAGAACGGCGAGCAGGTGGTGGGCAGCCGGACCCGGGTCAAGGTGGTGAAGAACAAGGTCGCGCCTCCCTTCAAGGAGGTCGAGTTCGACATCATGTACGGCACCGGCATCTCCCGGGAGGGAGACCTCCTCGACATGGCCTCCGCCGAGAACATCGTCGAGAAGAGCGGCGCCTGGTACGCCTACGCCGGCGAGCGCATCGGCCAGGGCCGGGAGAACGCCAAGGATTACCTGCGCGACCACCCGGAGGTGTCCGCCGCGGTGGAGCGGAAACTTCTGGAAAAAGTGGGCGTCCTGAAGCCGCCCGCGGTCCAGGCGGTACCGGACGAGACCGACGAGAAGCGCGCCCGGGTCAAGGCCGTGAAGTGAGCCCCGGGCTCTGACGGCTCGCGGCAAGGGTCTGCCTCGCGTTCCGTTCGCTTGAACTGTTCGCCCGCCGGAGGTTAGGTCATGGCCGCGGCGTTTGATTGGGTCAAGATCAGGGCCGCGGCGTTCGGTTAAGTCATGGCCGCGGCGTTCGATTGGGTCAAGATCAGGGCCGCGGCGTTCGATTGGGTCAGGAGCCCCGGCGTCGGGTAGGTCAGGGCCGCGGCGAGGGGCGGGCGCAGGAGTCATGGGTTTCGGTCAGTCCGGCTGGTTCGTGGCGCTCCTGGAGCAGGAGCTGGCACAGCACCAGCCTCTGGTCGATGCGCGCGCCCCCGGCCAGAGTCCCCGCGCCCGTGCTCGCGTGCACGTCCGGACGGTGCTCCACGACAGCGGCCTGCTCTACGGCACGCCGGAGCAGGTCGACCACCCGGTGGGGATGACCCGGGAGGAGCAGCTCTCGCTGGCCGTCCTGCGGACCCTGGTGCGGCTGGGCCTGGACCTCGCGGACATCGCCGGGCTCGGGCCGGAGCGCAGGGTGGAGCGGCTCACCATCCTCTTCGCAGCCTGGAGCGGACACCTCCGCCTGGCGGAGACGCTGCAGACCGCGCTCCGCAGCACGGGGACCCTTCCCCGGCGGAGCGTGGCGCGGCTGGAGACTTTGCTCGAGGACCGGGCGATGTCGCTCGGGGCGGATCCGCTCTACGGCCTCCTGCTCCACAACGGCGCGGCCTACGTGGACGCGCAGCTCTTCGCCCACCTGGCGCTGGCGGCCTGGCTCCACACCCGGCTCGGCCTCCCGCAGGCGAAACGGCGGCTGGCGGTCGCCTCGCGTCAGAAGGCGATGCTCGTCGAGGTCCTGACCGCCCTCGCCTGCGCCGAGCGGCCGCCCACGCCCGCGGCCCGCAAGGCCATCCTCCGCCAGGTGGACTCGCTGGGCCTGCCCAGGCCGGTCGGCCCCATGCTCCGCGAGCGGGTGAAGGAGGTCTTCCGCGAGCGTCCCGATTTGGACGTGCTGGTCCGCCCCGTGCGGAGCCTCCCGCTGCGGCGGTTCATCCTCCAGCAGACGCTCCTCGCCTCGCTGGTGGAGGGGCGGCGATCACCGGCCGAGCTCGCCTTCCTCCGGGCCCTGGCACGGGCGCTGCGCATCTCGCCCGAGGGGCTCACCGAGATCGAGGGCGAGGTGGCCGAGTTCTACGCCCAGAACCGGTCGGTCCTGGACGTCTTCGCGGTGAGCGACAACGCCGCCTCGCTGGGCGACGAGTGGGTGAGCGGAATGCTCCGCTCGCTCGACGAGAACGTGAAGGCGCTGCTGCTCGAGGCCCGGATGATGGGCGAGCTGTCGGTGTTCCTCGGCAAGCTGGCCATCGGACAGACTTTGACCCCCGACGAGCGGCGGCGGATGCGGCTGGAGCTCATCGACCTCGCCAAGGCCATTCCGGCGCTCGCCATCTTCGCCGCGCCGGGCGGATTGCTCCTCCTGGCGGCGCTGGCCAAGTTGCTCCCCTTCAGCATCCTCCCCAGCGCGTTCCAGGGAACCCGCCGGCCGGCGCTTCCCGCCGAGGTGCGTGCGGCGGACGCCTCGGTCAGGCTTGCTCGCCCCGGCGACGTACCTCCGTGATGAGGCGCCGGAGGTGCTCGCTGGTGGCCGCGTAGTCCTGGCGGCCCCGGTCGGCCGAGACCTGCTGCTCGAACCGGGGAAGCATCGGGACCAGCTGCCGGGCGGCGGCGGTGTCCCCCTGCACCAGCCACATCAGCGCCTGGAGCACCGCCGCGCGGGTCTCGGGCTCCTTGTCCGCCAGGTGCTCGCTGAGCGGCTTCACCGCCTCGGACTTGCCCATGCGCCCGAGCTCGAGCGCCGCCCGCTGCCGCACCGGGCCCTCGGCGTCGCCCAGCTTGTTCGACCAGCAGTCCAGCGCCGCCTTGCACTGCGCGGCGGCCTTCAGCGGAGCCTGGAACACCTTGACCGTCTTCAGCCGGTTCGCCGCGACCTCGTCCACGGGGAGGTTGCAGCCGTAGCGCTTGCAGTCGGCCGCGGTGGCCTTCGGCTCGTCGGCGGCGATGCGGTCCATGGCCGGCTGGTCGCGTTCGTCGCCGAGCATCCCCAGGGCGCCGATGGCGTACTGCCGTGCCTCCCACGGCCCGTGCGACGCCGAGCGTTGCAGGGCAGGGATCG
>DASROG010000193.1:0-5710 GCA_035646995.1 Myxococcaceae bacterium | reverse complement strand
AGATCACGCTGTGGCCGACGGTGCCGTCATCGAGCGTGATGTCGGTCAGTACGAGCGGCGACTCGGACACGACGCCGCTCGCCGTCTGATGCGGCTCGCGCATCGGAAGCCGGATCGCGCGAACGCGAAAGGCTTCGACTCGTGGGCTCGACGCTCGCGGCATGCGTCAGCTCCTGCGCCTCGGGAGTGTTTCGGAAGGCATCCCGGGCGACCTTGCCACAGACCGGGGAGGCCCGGGCCTCGGGAGCCTGGCCACCCCGAGCCTGACGGACTGGTCGCGTGCGAGTGGCGGGTGGTTTCGCCCCGTTCGCTGCGGGCGCTGAGCCTCGCCTGCAGGCCCCTCGGCGGTCGCTGCGAGCCGGGCTCGCGACGAGCACCTTCTCCGTAGCCTCGGCCAATGCCTCGCACCGGCCTCGCCGTCCTCCTCCTGCTGCTCGCGCCAGGAGTCCGCGCGCAGTCGCCGCCGCTCACCGTCCCGCCCGACTCGCCCCGCTGGGACCTCCAGGGCAACGCGAAGCTCGCCGAGGTCCAGGGCCGGAAGTGCCTGCTCCTCGACGGCGGCGCCGCGCTGCTCAAGGACTTCCAGATGCGCGACGGAATCGTCGACGCCGACGTGTTCACCTCGGCTCCGCGAGGCTTCTTCGGCTTCCAGTTCCGCCTGGCCCACGACGGCGCCGACGGCGAGTGGGTCTACCTTCGCCAGCACAAGACCGGGCTTCCGGACGCGCTGCAGTACACGCCCGTCCTGAGCACCGGCGCCAACTGGCAGCTCTACAGCGGCCCCGGCTTCACCGGCGCGGTCGACATCCCGAGCGGTCAGTGGTTCCACCTGCGCCTGGAGGTCCGAGGAGCGCAGGCCAGGCTGTTCGTCAAGGACACGGCGACCCCCGCGCTGGTCATGGACGACCTCAAGAGCGGCGTTCAGAAGGGCGAGCTCGCGCTCCACGTCCTCACCGGAGCAACCTGTTTCGCAGGGTTCCAGCTCACCGAGCTGCCCGATGCCCTCTGGGAGCGGCACCTGCCGCCGATGGCGCCCACCGCGGTGACCCGGTGGAGCATCTCCCCACCCTACGACGCGCTCTCGCGTGACCTCGAACGGCCGCTCTCGTCATCGGAGAGCGCGGCCATCCGCTGGCAGGACGTGGAGGCGGAGCCGCCGGGCCTCGTCGCCCTCTATCGCTACCGTGAGGCGCCGCACCTCCGGATCAGCTTCGCCAGCGACTTCTCCAGGCGTCTCGAGCCGCAGCCCGGCACGAAGCTCGTCTACGCACGGACCATCCTCACTTCCGACCGCGCGCAGACGAAGCGGCTGCTGATCGGCTATAGCGACGAGGTGAGCGTCTTCCTCAACGGGAAGATCCTCTGGCGCGGCCGGAGCGCGCAGTACTTCCGGGACCCAGGCTTCCTCGGAATCGTCAATCCCGAGAACGACGCGGTCTACCTCCCGCTCCGGAAGGGCAAGAACGAGCTGGTGCTGGCGGTCAGCGAGATGGGTGGCGGGTGGGGCTTCACCTGCCGGCTCGAGGACCTCGACGCACCCAGGCACGCGCGCCGCTGAGCCCGACCAGGCCCCGTCCGACCGGTGCCGCGCAAATTCTGCGCGGACGGGACGCCCTCCCCCGCCACCCAACCGGGCGCGCCCGTTGCAGCGTTGCCCCGCATGACGGATCCGCTCGCCCCGTTCTTCCTCGGCGCCTACGGGGAGAACAACGACTTCTTCGAGAAGACGCTGCTCGAGCTGGTGCGCGACCACGTCTTCTGGCGGCGCAACTTCCATCCCGAGGACGAGCCGCCCATCGGCACCCACGACCAGTACACCCGCGCCTACCTGGACGGGCTGGCGCGCACCCGCCACGAGCTCCACCAGCTCACCGCCGCGCTCAAGCGCTCCGTGCCCTCGTTCCATCCCCGGTACCTCGGGCACATGGTCTCGGAGCTACTCCTCCCCGGCCTCATCGCGCAGCTGGTCACCACGCTCTACAACCCGAACAACATCGTCGAGGACGTCGCCCCCATCACCGTCCAGCTCGAGCTGGAGGTGGGGCGGCAGCTTGCGCGGATGCTCGGGTTCTCCGTCGACGGGGCGCACGAGCCCTGCGCGCTGGGGCACCTCACCTCCGGCGGCACCGTGGCCAACGACGAGGCGCTGTGGCTCGCACGGTCGGCACGGCTGTACCCGCTGGCCCTCCGGGACGCCTGCGCCGCGACACGGATCTGGGTCCCGGAGGTCCAGGTCCGGCCGTCCAGCACCGACCTCGAGCTGCTGGCGCTGGGCGTGGACGAGGTGCTGGCGCTCGGGCGCCGCGTCTCGTCCTTCTGCGCGCGTGACCCCCGCGGCGGCGAGCTCTTCGGTGCCCTCACCGCGGCCCGGGTCGAGGAGACCGGGCTCGCCGCCTTCGCCGAGCGACATCCCTCCCTGCGGAGAATGGCGGTGGTGGTGCCGGGGACCGCGCACTACTCCTGGCACAAGGCGACGAGCCTCCTCGGGCTGGGTGGAGCGAACCTGGTCGAGGTGCCGGTGAGGCAGGCCCGTATGGACGGCGCAGCGCTCGAGCCGGTGATGGAGGCGCTCCGCCGGGAGGGCCGGCCGGTGCTGGCGGTGGTCGGGGTCTATGGCACGACCGAGTTCGGAACGCTCGACTCGATCCACGAGCTACTCGCGCTGCGGCGGCGCTTCCCCGGCTTCTGGCTGCACGTCGACGCAGCGTGGGGCGGCTACCTCCCCACGCTCTTCCGGGACCGGAAGGGGCAACTGCTTCCCCGCGAGGCGGTGCACGAGGGCTTCCACTACTTTCCTTCCGAGCGCGTGCACCGGGCCACCGCCGCGCTCGCCGAGGTCGACTCGGTCACCGTCGATCCCCACAAGCTCGGGTTCGTCCCCTTCGGTGCCGGCGCCCTCGTGGTGCGCGACCGGCGGGCGCTGGATCTGGTGCAGCAGGAGGCCCCCTACGTCTTCACCTCCCCACCCGGCGAGGACGAGCGGCGGTACCGGAAGCTCGGCCGCTACATCCTCGAGGGGAGTAAGCCCGGAGCGGCCGCGGCCGCGTGCTACGTGAACCACCGCGTCCTCCCGCTGGACCATGACCACTTCGGACGGCTCCTCGCGCGCTCGGTACAGACCTGCGAGCGGCTGGTGGACCGCTTCCCGGCGCTCCAGCAGGAGCTCGCGCCGTGGGTCCGGATGTCCATCCCCTTCGAGCCGGACTGCAACCTGGTCTGCCTCGCCTTCAACCCCGTCGGGAACCGCTCGGTCGGGGCGGCCAACGCGTTCGGGCGCCGCCTGTTCGAGACCGTCGATGTGCGGCCGGACCGTCCGGTGCAGCTGAAGGAGTTCTTCGGCTCGTCCACCACCGTGCCGCTGGACCATCTCGGAGCCGACGAGCTCGAGCGGATCGGGGCAGAGCTTCAGCTCGATCTCGCCCGGCCAGACGACACCGGCCTGTTCCTGCTCCGCCACACGCTGATGAACCCGTGGCTCCAGACGTCGCCGGGGCCGGGCGAGCCGAGCTACGTCGAGGCGTACTGCCACTTCCTGGCGCGGCAGATCCGCGCCTTGCTCGAGAAGGCCTGAAGGGCGCTCAGAAGCTGAGCGAGGCCGCGCCGGCGAGGAGCCGCTCGTGGATGACACTCGAGCCGGCGATCTCCGTCCCCTCGACCAGGTCCTCCTGGGTGTAGCCACGGGCCTTCACGCAGGGCGTGCACGCCACCAGCCGCCCACCGCGGCGGAGGAAGTCCTTCACCAGCTCGGACAGAGGATCGAGCGGGGGGACGTGGGTCATGTCGATGGCCCGGCGGCGAGCGAGGTCGACCGCCGAGCTGGTCAGGAAGACCGTCACCTTCTTGAACCCCGCCGTCATCCCGCCGTTGGCGATCGTGAAGCCCACCGATGACAGCTCGTGGTCGGTTCCCCTGGTCATCAACACCACGAGCTCGCGCTGCTCCGACATCACTCACCTCGCTGGAGAATGGTTTCACGGCGAGGTTTGCCGGGCCGCCCGTCGCACCACAACGTCGGAAATCCCCGAACGTTCGCCTCAGACCGTCGCGCCGGCGAGGGCCGGGCGCCCGGGGTGACCGAGGTAGCGCCGCGCGGCGAGCGCGATCGGCAGCCCGACCAGCAACGCGTGCCCGATGACCCCGTTGAGCAGGAGCGGCAGCGAGGGGGTCGAGGGCGGGATGCGCGACAGCGGAATCACCCCGAAGCTCATCGCCGCGAAGACGAGAAGCCCGTAGCCCAGGCCCCACGGCACCGCGTCGCGGCGAAGCTTCGGGAGCCGCTCGCTGGCCAGGACGAACACCGCGGCAGCGGTGAAGGCGATGAGGAAGTGGACGAACAGCCCGAGCAGGGCGGTCGCCACCCCGCCGGCGTACGCTGCCTCTCCCAGAAGACCACTGGCCACGAACTGGTAGATGGCGAGCGGCGACATCCCGAACGCCAGCTTGTAGGCCACCAGCGCGTCCACCGCGTCGAGCACCGCCACCGCCAGCCCTCCGGTGACGATGGCCTGCCTCCGTCCACTGCTCCGAGCGTCGTTCTTCATTGCGAACCTCCGGGTGCCAGATTGCCCGTCAGATGCCTCTGGGGCATCCTCCGCTTCGGCAATTGACCGTTCTCGGAGGAGAACGATGATTCCTGTCGACCAGCTCGCCTCGCTCGCGCTCTTCGCCCGCGTGGTCCACCACCGCTCGTTCTCCGGCGCGGCCCGTGAGGCCGGCCTCGCCAAGTCCGCGGTGAGCCGGCGCATCGCCGAGCTGGAGGCGGCGCTGCGGGTCCGTCTCCTGCACCGGACCACCCGGACCCTCTCACTGACCGAGGAGGGGCTCCGGGTCTACGAGCACGCCCGCGCCCTGGTCGCCGCGGCGGACGCGGCGCAGGAGGTGGCGGGGCTGGCCACCGGGGCGGTCCGCGGGACGCTCCGGCTGAACGCGACCCCCGCCTTCTCCCAGCTCTACCTGGCGCGGGCGATCTCCGAGTTCCTGGCCCTCCATCCCGAGGTGGAGGTGCACCTCTCGACCGACGACCGGATGGTGGACGTGGTCGAGGGCGGATTCGACGTGGTGTTCCGCATCGGCCGCCTCACCGACTCCGGCCTGGTGGCCCGCCGGCTCGCGACCGACCGGCTGGTGTCTGCGCCTCTCCGGACTACCTCGCGCGCGCGGGGACACCGCGGGAGCCGGCGGACCTGCTCCAGCACACCTGTCTCCATTACGCGCTGGTGCCGCGCTCGGCCGAGTGGCGCTTCCGCCACGGCGGGCGGACGATCGAGGTGTCTACCCGGGGCCCGCTCTCCTGCACCGACGGGCTCAGCCTGCGTGAGGCAGTGCTCGCCGGCGCGGGGCTGGCCGCCGTGCCCTCGATGCTGGTGGCCGCGGACGTCGCCGCGGGACGCCTCCAGCTGGTGCTCGAGGGGGCGCGGCGGGCGGAGTTCGGCGTCCACGCGCTCACCGCCCACCGCACCCAGGTCCCTCCCCGGGTCCGGGCGCTGCTCGACTTCCTGGTGTCCCATTTCCGGACGCACGGGCCCCGGCCCATTCCCGAACACGGGACTTGACCGCTCGGTGCGGCGCCTGGATCCGCCCCGGCCCTCACGAGCGCAGCGCGGGCAGGCGAGCCTGACCCCCCAGACGGACGTACCATTCAGCAGACCTTCCGCGACCCGGTTGGGGCGGTTAGGGTGCGCGCCCCATGTCGAGCCTTGCGGGGGGTGTC
>DASROG010000192.1:0-2512 GCA_035646995.1 Myxococcaceae bacterium | reverse complement strand
CTCGTGGCTTCCCGACCCGTGGAGCTGCCCGCTCCCTCCGCGTCGCGGCGGCGGGACCGGCGGCGCGGCGGTGAGCGAAGGGACGCCCGCGGGGGTCGGCGCGCGCGGGGGGAGCGGGATGACCCCGGTGGTGAGCGACTGCGCCGAGGGCGGTGGCTCGGGGACGCGCGCGCTCAGGTGCGGAAGACCCGCGGCCGGCGCGCTCGACGCGGCACCGAGGCCGAGCCCGGGCAGGGGCACCGCGCCCTCGCGGAGCCGGACACCGGCCACAGACGGCGCGGGCGGAGCGGCCGTCTCCGGCGGACGCAGCGGAATCAGCGTCTGACAGCTGCTGCACTTGAGCTTGGCGCCGCCGGGAGGAATGCGCCGCTCGTCGATGTTGTACGCCGTCTGGCAGGACGGACACGTGACGCGCATGGGGAGAGGGGACGGAGGCTAGCAGACTGCCCCGGGGTGTACGTGGTAGGCGACCCTCCGAGCGTGAGCCCACACACCCACATCGAGCCCGTGCTCATCCTCGGCGGCGGCCTCGCAGGTCTCTCCACTGCCTTCCACCTCCGGCGGCCCTGGCTGCTGGTGGAGAAGGAATCCCGCGTCGGCGGGCTGGTGCGCACCGAGACGATGCACGGGGGCTTCCGCTTCGACCCGACCGGTCACTGGCTCCACCTGAGAGATCCGGGGATGAAGGCGCTGGTGCACGAGCGCCTGCTCCCCGGCGCGCTGGTCACAGTCGCAAGGAGAGCGGCGGTGTTCACTCGGGGAGTGTTCACCCGGTTTCCCTACCAGGTGAACACCCATGGGCTGCCGGCCGAGGTGGTGGCGGAGAACCTCCTGGGCTTCGTCGAGGCGACCGTGGGTGAAGGCGGCCGGGCGCTGCGGGAGCGGGAGCCGGCCAACTTCGAGGAATTCATCCTCCGCCACCTCGGCGCGGGCTTCGCCAGGAACTTCATGGTGCCCTACAACACCAAGCTCTTCGGCGTCTCCCCGCGCGAGCTGAGCGCCGCCTGGTGCGGCCGCTTCGTGCCGAAGCCCACGCTGAAGGAGGTGGTGGACGGGGCGCTGGGTCTGGGCTCGGACGCGCTCGGGTACAACGCCACCTTCGTCTACCCGAAGGAGGGCGGGATCGAGGCGCTCGCTCGCGCGCTGCACGGGGCGCTCACGGACTCGGGAGAGCTGCACGTCTCGACCGAGCCGGTGTCGCTCGACTGGGAGCGCCGCTCGGCCCGCCTCTCCGACGGGAGCGAGGTCCGCTGGTCGGCGCTGGTCTCGACGGTGCCGCTCCCGGCGCTGGTGGACCTGCTCCACCGGGTTCCGGACGAGGTGCGCGAGGCGGCCGGGAAGCTGCGGGCGACCGACGTGACCTGGGTGGCGGTCGGTGTCCGGGGGCCGAACCTCCAGCCGTGGCACTGGGTGTACACGCCCGAGCCCGAGTTCACCACCTACCGCATCGGCTCCCCCTCAGCGGTGTTCCCCGGGACGGCACCGCCGGGGACCTCCTCCTTCTACGTGGAGTACTCGGGCCCGCGTTCCCCCGAGGCCTGCGCGCACGCCGCCGTGGAGGACCTGGTCCGTGCGAGGATGATCCACTCCGCGGCGGACGTGCTCTTCACCGAGCCGCGCGTCATCCGGAACGCCTACGTGCTCTACGACGGACACTACGGACAGGCCCGGCAGGCGGTGGTCGACTTCCTCGGCCGGGTGGGGATCCGCACCGCCGGGCGGTACGGCAACTGGGAGTACTCGTCGATGGAGGACGCGCTGCTCGGGGGGCGCGCGGCCGCGGAGCAGGTCGAGCGCGCGTGATGGCCGACCCGCGGCTGACCGTGGTCATCCCGGTCTACAACGAGGAACGCATCCTGCCCTCGGCACTGGCCGACCTCACCTCCGGGCTGGACACGCGCGGGCTCGACTACGAGGTGGTGCTCGCCGAGAACGGCTCCACCGATGGGACCGCGGCGCTGCTGGAGCGACTGACGGCGGAGAACTCCCGTCTTCGCTGGTTCCATTCCACCACGCCCAACTACGGCGCGGCGCTGAAGCAGGGGATGCTCGAGGCCCGCGGTGAGCTCGTGTTCTGCGACGAGATCGACCTCTGCGACCTGGGGTTCTACGACCGGGCACTGGAGCTGCTCTCCGACCCGACGCTGGACATGGTGGTGGGGAGCAAGGCCGCGCGTGGATCCGTGGACCACCGCCCGCTCATCCGCCGGCTGGCGACCCGGGTCCACAACGGTCTGCTGCGTCTCGTGCTCGGGTTCCAGGGGACGGACACCCACGGGCTCAAGGCCTTCCGCCGCGACCGGCTGGTCCCGGTGGCGCGGGCATGCGTCGTGGACCGCGACGTCTTCGCCTCGGAGTTCGTGGTGCGCGCCTGGCGTGATGGCTACCGGGTCCTGGAGATTCCCATCCAGCTCGAGGAGAAGCGCCAGCCGTCCATCAATCTGCTCCGCCGGGTGCCCAACGTGCTCCGCCAGGTGGCGAAGCTGGTGTGGGTCATCCGGGTGCGGGGCGG
>DASROG010000191.1:0-5505 GCA_035646995.1 Myxococcaceae bacterium | reverse complement strand
CGTACACCCCGGGCCCGGTCTCGGTGTGGAAGCCCTCCACCTCCAGCCCGAAGGCGTTGCAGCCGTCGAGCAGCGCGTGCACCAGGTCCGAGCTCTGGGAGGTGCGTAGCCAGGAGTAGCCGAACATTCCTGGATCCAGCGTCTCGAGGTTCTGGAATCCCTTGGCCCGGAGCGAGGCCGGCGTTTCCTTGAAGATGAAGAACTCGTACTCGCTCCCGAACTGGGGGAGGAACCCCATCGCGCGGGCACGCTGCCCCACCCTGCGGAGAAGCGCGCGCGGGCTGGGGCCGTAGTCGCTGCCGTCGGGCATGACGAAGTCGAGGAGGAAAGCCGCGGTGGCGGGCTCCCAGGGAATCATCCGCGCGGTGGATAGGTCGACGCGGGCCTGGAGGTCGGGGTAGCCGGTGTGCCAGCCGGTGACCTGGGCGTTGTCGTACAGCTCGTCGGCCAGGTCCCAGCCGAAGACGACGTCGCAGAAGCCCAGGCCGCCACGGGCCGCCGACGCGAACTTGTCCAGGCTGACGTACTTGCCCCGGAGGACCCCGTCGAGGTCGACCCCGGCGATCTTCACCTGGGTGGCGCCCTTCTCCTCGAGCCAGCGCAGCGCCTCCCCCACCGGGTCCACCTTCCCCCGGACCTGCTTCGGGGAACGGGCGGACCGTCGGCTGACACGGGCTGCGGTGCGGGGCATCGATCAGACCTCCGGAAGGTGCGTCCAGACCGTCTTCAGCTGCGTGTAGTTCTCGAGCGCGTGCGCGGACAGGTCCCGCCCCCAGCCGGACTCCTTGTATCCGCCGAAGGGTGCAGCGTCGTCGAACTCGTTGAAGCAGTTGATCCACACCACCCCGGCCTGAACCTTCCTCGCGAGCGCGTGGGCGCGGGCCACGTCGCGCGTCCAGATGCTCGCCGCCAGGCCGTAGGGGGTTCCGTTGGCCATCCGCAGCGCATCGGCCTCGTCGTCGAAGCGCATCACCGAGAGCACCGGGCCGAAGATCTCCTCCTGGGCGATGCGCATGTGGGGCTGCACGTCGGTGAAGACGGTGGGCTTGAGGAAGTTCCCCTTCGCCTTGGTGCCCTCCCGGTCGCGCTCGCCGCCGCAGGCCAGGGTCGCGCCCTCGCTCTTGCCCGACTCGATGTAGCGGAGGACGGTCTCCAGCTGGTGCTGGCTGACCTGCGCGCCCATCTCGGTGCGCGCGTCGAGCGGGTCGCCCACCACCATCTGCCGGGCCCGGGTGACCAGCTTCTCCACGAAGGCATCGTGCGCCTTCCCCTGGACCAGGACCCGGCTGCCGGCGTTGCAGACCTCGCCCTTGTTCCCGAAGATTCCCCAGAAGCAGGCCTCGACGGCGCGCGCCAGGTCCGCGTCGGGGAAGATGACCTGGGGGCTCTTCCCCCCCAGCTCGAGGGTCAGCTTCTTGAGGTTGGTGTCCGCCGAGGCGTGCAGCAGCCGGCGGGCGGTGCGCACCGACCCGGTGAAGGCGATCTTGTCCACACCCGCGTGCCGGGCCAGGGCCTCGCCGGTCGGGGCGCCGTAGCCGGGCAGGACGTTGAGCACGCCGGGAGGGAAGCCCACCTCACGGGCCAGCTCTCCGAGCTTCATCGCCGTCAGCGGGGTCAGCTCGCTGGGCTTGAGGATGACCGTGCACCCGGTGGCCAGCGCCGGCCCGAGCTTCCAGCAGGCCAGACAGGTGGCGTAGTTCCAGGGCACGATGGCGGCCACGACGCCCACCGGCTCACGAAGCACGTAGGTGTGGAAGCTGCCGTCCACCGGGAGGACCTCGCCGGTGAGCTTGTTCGGCCACTCGGAGGCGTAGGCCAGGGTGGCGCTGCCGGGGGCGACGTCGCCGCGGATGGCCTCGCGGAAGGTCTTGCCGTTCTCCAGCGACCCGACCAGCGCGAACTCCTCCCGGCGCTCCCACAGCGCGTCCGCCAGCTTGCGGACCAGCTTGGCGCGGGCGCTGGGGTACATGCGGGACCAGGGCCCAGACTCGAACGCCCGCCGGGCGGCCTGGACCGCCTTGTCCACGTCGGTCGGGCCGGCAGCGGGCGCATGGAAGAAGAGCTCGCCGGTGGCCGGATTGGTGACCGGGACGGTGCCACCATCGGCGGGGGCGACCGACTCGCCGTCAATCAGGAGCTTCGGCTCGGGGAGCCGTGGCGTCATGCTGCGTGCGTCGGACATGGTGGAATGTGTCCCTCGCCGCGGGCAAGCAGCGCAAGCGCTCCTCGCGTGACGTGCTGGAAACACGGCGGGCTGGACGCCGGCCACCGTCCTGGCCAGGCTCGGCTGCCGTGCGCCCTCCCTTCGAGGCCTGGGTCTCCCTTCCGCTCGCCGCGCTCGTCGCCTGGGCGGCGCTGGGCGGGCTCCTCCTGCCGTCGACCTACGCCCGGGAGACGTCCAGCTGGGCGGCGCAGGGGATGGGACAGGACTGGGTGGACCTCCTCCTGGTCGCGCCGACCCTCGCGATCACCGGGATGCGGGCACTCCGCGGCTCGCGTCGCGCGCACCTCGTCCTAGGGGGAGCGCTGGTCTACACGCTCTACTCCTTCCTTCTCTACGCGCTCGAGGTGCACTTCAACTCGCTGTTCCTCGTCTACTGTGCCGCGCTCGGGCTGTCGTTCTACGCCCTCCTCGCGCTCCTCTTCCGGCTGCTCCGAGAGGACGCCCGCCGCTGGTACCGAGGTCCCGTCCCGGCGCGGCCGACCGGGATCTTCCTCCTGGTCATCGCCGCGGGGTTCGGTCTTCTCTGGCTGGGTCAGATACTCCCCGCGCTCCTGTCCGGGCGTGACCCTTCGGGTCTCCGGGAGATCGGGCTGCCGACCAACCCGGTCCACGTGCTCGACCTGTCGTTGCTGCTGCCGGCGCTCGCCTTCACCGGTGCATCGCTCCTCCGCGGCCTCTCCATCGGATTCGCGCTCGCCCCGGTGATGCTGGGGTTCAACGTCTTCATGTCCCTGGCGATCGCGGGGATGGTGCTGGTGATGCAGTCGCGGAGCGTCGGTCCGGGGCTCGGGCTGGCGCTCCTGACCACGGGGATCGCTGTGGCGAGCGCGGCCCTCCTCTTCGCTTTCCTGTCGCAGTTGATCGCGCCCGGCGGCCCGGGGCACGCTCCCGACGCGTGAGGGATCGCGGGGAACGAATGTTCGAGCACAGAGGGTGTCTCCTGCTCGCCGGGCTGTTGATGCTGGTGACCGGCTGCGCCTCCACCAAGGTGGAGTCGACCTGGACGAACCCCAGCTTCCCGGCACGGAAGATCAAGAGCTTCGCGGTCTTCGCCTCGACCGGCTATCCGTCGGGGCGGATCGAGTTCGAGCAGGCGCTGACCGACGGGCTCCGCAAGCGCGGTCTCGACGCGATCCCGGGCTACCAGTTCGTCTCCTACGACGAGTACCCCGGAAAGGAGGAGATCCTCCGCCGGGTCCAGGCGAAGGGTGTCCAGGGCGCGCTGATCAGCAAGACCATCCAGCGCTTCACCTCGGAGCAGGTCAACCCGGTCGTCGTCGGGGGGGCCGTCTCCTCCGGCTGGGACGCCGCGGGATTCTACGAGTACTGGTCCGCGCCCCTCACCTTCGCCGAGTACACCACCGAGGAGAACAAGTTCGTCGGGGAGACGGTGCTCTGGGCGCTGCCTGACGACAAGGCGATGTGGGCCATGCGCACCAGCACCCGCCGGACCGACCCGGGCGCCTTCGCCGACGACATCGCCGCCACCGTCGCGACCGACCTCCGGAAGGCGGGAATCGTTCCCGAGTGAAGAGCCTGGACGCGCCGTGAGCAATCGCTGGGAACGCATCCTCGACCAGAAGCCCGTCCCGCTGGAGCAGCACCTGCTCGACGAGGCGGCGCGCCTGCTGCTGGGCGAGCTCGCCCACTGGCCGCTGCCAGTCGAGGAGGTCGACGCCCGGACCGGAGCAGGCATGCTGGAGCTCCTCGGCCCGGACTCACCGCGCCCCTCGGCCGCGGTCCTTCCCGCGGCGCTGCGCCTCGTCCGCTGGGAGCTCGATCGCGAGCACCAGGCCTACGACGACTACATGCGCAACCGCCGCTACCAGGCGGACGGCATCCCCGAGGGCGAGCGCCCGGCGCTGTTGCTCGTCTCGCGGTGGGTGCTGGAGCAGCTGCTCTCGCTGTCGGAAGCCACCGGGAGCCGGGTGGACCGCCGCGCCCTGCTCGGGGTGGTCGACCGGCTGGAGCGCGGGCTCGGCGCAGGGACCGTCCGGACATGAAGCATGCCGTCGTGACCGGCGGGGCTTCCGGCCTGGGCCTCGCGCTCGCGACCCGCCTCCACCACGACGGCTGGGCGGTGGACCTCTGGGACCGGGATGCGGCCAGGCTGGAGGCGGCGCTCGACGGTCGAGAGCGAGTGGGCCGTCGGGTGGTGGACGTGCGCTCCGCCGAGCAGGTGCGACGCGCGTTCGAGGAGCTCCGGACCGAGCCGCAGCTCGTCTTCCACGCCGCGGGTGTCTGTCACGTCGGCGATCTGGAGACGCTCCGGCTCGACGAGTGCCGGCTGGACATGGAGGTCAACTACTTCGGGACGGTCCACGTGCTGCACGCCGCTGCGTCACGGGTCCGCCGAGGGAGCCACCTCATCTGCGTGGCCAGCGTGGCCGGCCTCAAGGGGCTCCCGGAGTTCGCCGGCTACGGAGCGACCAAGTTCGCCGTCCTCGGGTTCTGCGAGTCGGTAGAGGGCGAGCTCCGGCGGCGCGGGATCACCCTGTCGGTCCTCTGCCCTCCCGCGGTGGCCACGCCGATGGTGCAGAACCTGTCCTACCACCCGGCGCTGTACTCCCTCTTCCCCTTCTCCGACGAGCGCGCAGTGGTGGAGACCGTGCTCCGCGGCATGCGCTCGCGCCGCTTCCTCCTGCTGGTCGACCGGGGCTCGCGGGCGCTCCGGCTCGTGGACCGCGTGGCACCACGCCTGCTCGCGCGGTACCTCGAGTGGAGGATCCGGCGATACCGGAGCGTCCACCCCGGGTGGAGGACCGAGCGGCCGCCCCCGCTCCGATGAATGGCGACGCTCGGACACGTGGTGGTGGGCGTCGTCGCCGCGCGCTGGCGTGCGTCGCGGCCGGGCGCCCGCCCTCTCGGCGTGGCGATGCTCGGGCTCGCCGCGCTGTCGCTTCTCCCCGACGCGGACTTCGTCGCCTTCCATCTCCGAATCCCCTACGCGCACCCGCTCGGGCATCGCGGCATGACGCACTCGCCGGCCTTCGCCGCACTGGTGGGGGTGGTGATCTACGCGGTGCTCCGCCTGCGCGGGCGGCCCGCGCTCGGCGACGCACTCCTCGCCACGGTGGTGGTCGCCAGCCACGGCGTGCTGGACGCGATGACCACCGGCGGCCTGGGGGTGGAGTTCCTCTGGCCGGCGGACGCCCACCGGTTCTTCCTCCCCTGGCGGTTCATCCCGGTGGCCCCGCTCGGCGCCCGGATGCTGAGCCCGCGAGGTCTGTCCGTGGTCCTGACCGAGGCGGTTCTGTTCCTCCCCGCCTGGGCCAGAAGGC
>DASROG010000190.1:0-2626 GCA_035646995.1 Myxococcaceae bacterium | reverse complement strand
AAGAAGAAGGCCTCGAGCAAGAAGAAGGAGCCCGAGCCCCCGCCCCGCGACGAGGATGCGGAGAACGACGAGGGGCCCACCATCATCCTGCTGACGCCGACCTCGGACGCGGTGCCGCTGGCGGTCGCGCCGCCCGGGTCGGAAGCGCTGCCGAGACCGGCAGAGGTCGCCCGCTTCGACTCGCCCGCGAAGCCGCCGGCCATCGCTCCGGTCACGGCGGCGGCCGGCGCGCCGTTCCCGCCGGCGAAGCAAGTGGTGGATGCCGAGTTCGCCCAGCTCCTGGGCCAGCTGGGGAACGTCCATCCGACGACGCCACCTGCGCCCCAGCCCCCGCCCCAGCCAGCCCAGGCCCTCAGGCCGCGGAACACCGGCGGCACTCCCGTGGTGGTGCCTCCTTCGGTGCCGGGCGTGACCCGCGGCTCCACCATCCAGATTCCCCCGGGCCACTGCCCGAAGTGCATCACCCCCCGGATGCCCCAGGCGCTGATCTGCAACGCCTGCGGTCTGGTGTTCGCCAACTTCCGGGCGGAGGAGCACCAGCCCTCGGCCGCGCTCGAGTCGGCGTGGCGCGGCCTCGAGGAGCGCTGGACCCGGCAGGAGGAGCACGAGAAGTTTCTCCAGATGGCCTTCAACATGGACGAGCTGGCGAGGGCCGGGCGGCTGTACCGCATCCGGCTCGCCGCCGTACCCGATGATCCGCAGGCGAAGGTCGCCCTGGAATCCATGGTGCGGATGGCATCGACCGCCGCAGCCGCCGCGGCGAAGACCGACCCGGCCGAGGTGCAGCGGAACCGGCGCAAGGTGCTGGCGGTGAGCGCGATGCTGTTCTTCGTGGTTCCCATCGCCGCGCTGCTCGTCAACTTCCTCCTGAAAGCGCGTTAGGTGGACGAGATCGCTGCGGTCCTGGGCCCTGGGGGCCGGCTCTCCCGCGCGCTGGCCGGGTACGAGCACCGCCCAGAGCAGCTCACCCTCGCCCGTGAGGTGGCCCGGGCGTTCGACGAGCGCCGGATGCTCGTGGCCGAGGCGGGCACCGGCACCGGGAAGACGCTGGCCTACCTCGTCCCGGCCATCCTGAGCGGGCGCCGCGTCGTCGTCTCCACCGCGACCAAGAACCTCCAGGACCAGCTCTTCCACAAGGACCTGCCGCTGGTCCGGGACACCCTGGGGCTTCCGGTGCGGGCCACGCTGATGAAGGGCCGCGCCAATTACCTGTGCCTCCACCGGCTGGAACGGGCGCGGATCGGCGCCCTGCTTGACTCCCGGGAGGACGCCGACTCGTTCGCCATGCTGCTCCGGTGGGCCGAGCGCACCGAGACGGGCGACCGGGCCGAGCTGCTGCTCCCCGAGGGATTCGGCGGCTGGCGCCAGGTCTCCACCACTCCCGAGGGATGTCTCGGGACGCGCTGCCCGCAGCACGCGGCCTGCTTCGTGACCCGGCTGAGGGAGGAGGCCGAGGAATCCGAGCTGGTGGTGGTGAACCACGCGCTCTTCTTCGCCGACCTGGTGGTGCGCACCGGACGGGGAAACGGCGAGGGAGTGCTCCCCCGCTACGAGGCGGTCATCTTCGACGAGGCGCACGGGCTCGAGGACGCCGCCACCGAATTCTTCGGCACCACCGTGAGCAGCCATCGGTTCGAGGAGCTGGCCCGCGACGCGCAGGCGGCGCTCCCGTTCGAGGACGCGCGAGCGGGCGTGCTCTCGGCGCTGGCGGTCAAGGTGCGGGGCGAGGCCGAGGCGCTGTGGGCCGCGGCGCCACGGGCGGTCGGGATGACCGACGAGAGCACGGTGCGCCTCACCGCGCGCGCCTTCGCCCCGCTCGCGCGGCAGGTCGAGGCGGTCCTGGAGGGGCTGGGAGCCCTCGGTGGATTCGCCTCCGGGCACGAGGAGCCGGACCTCGCCGCGCTGGCACGTCGCGCCGCCGAGCTGGGCGCGGAGCTCGACTTCGTCCGTCGCGCCGATGCGGAGGACCACGTCTACTGGGCCGAGGGTCGAGGGCGGGGCCTCTTCTTCCGCGCCGCGCCGATCTCGGTGGCCGAGGCGATGCGCGAGCGGCTCTACGGTGCGGTGGACACGGTGGTCTTCACCTCGGCGACGCTCCGGACCGGGAACTCCTTCGAGTACTTCTGCCGCCAGGTCGGCCTGCTCGACGACGAGGGAGAGGCGGTGGCCCCGCTCACCCAGCTCGCGGTGCCCTCGTCGTTCGACTACGCGAACCAGTCGGCGCTCTACCTCCCCACGAGCCTGCCCGAGCCGCGTGAGCCCGGGTTCGCCGAGGCGGTGGCGGAGGAGATCGCGCGGCTGGTGGAGGTCACCGGGGGGCGCGCCTTCGCGCTGTTCACCTCCCTGCGGAACATGGAAAGGGTGCATTCGCTCCTCTCCGGGCGGCTCCGGTACCCGATGCTGCTCCAGGGCGAGGCGCCCAAGCCGGTGCTACTGGATGCGTTCCAGTCGACGCCGAGCGTGCTCTTCGCGTCGGCGAGCTTCTGGGAGGGCGTGGACGTGCCGGGCGATGCGCTGTCGCTGGTGGTGCTGGACAAGCTCCCCTTCGCAGCGCCCACGCACCCGGTGGTGGCCGCGCGCATCGAGGCGCTGGAGAAGGCGGGTCGCGAGCCGTTCTCGACCTACC
>DASROG010000189.1:0-3090 GCA_035646995.1 Myxococcaceae bacterium | reverse complement strand
CAGGCCGTCCGCCGTGCTCCCACACGTCCCTGGAGGGTCCACGCACGATGGAACCGGGGCCGGCTGGGCGCGGGGCGAGGTGCGCGGGTCCGGCGCGCCGGAGCTGGCGACGGCGCTCGCCTTCGACACCTGGGCCCAGGGTCTCGCGCGTGCCCCCGGCGGGAGGAGCGGCGTCTTCGCCGCGGACCTCGGCGAGGCGCTCTTCGCCGCGCACGCGCTCCGGCGGCACCTGGCCGCGCGGGCCCTGGGGGAGGGCGTGGTGCCGGAAGGTGCCCTGGAGGGCCTGGCGCAGGCCGTCCGCCGTGCTCCCACACGTCCCTGGAGGGTCCACGCACGATGGAACCGGGGCCGGCTGGAGGTGGGAGAGCGTGGGCTGGACCCGCCCGGGGCACCGGAGGAGACTTCCGGGCCGACATGAACCGCAACCTGGCCATCGTCCTCCTGGTGGTGATCGTCGGCTTCAGCGCGGCTGGAGTCGTGGGGTACCGCCGCGCCACCCAAGCGCAGTCGCAGGCGGCCAAGGAGATCGCCGCGCTCAGGCTCCGGACGGAGGCGCTGGAGCGGGCGGGGTGGATCCGCAGCAACCCCGACCCCGACGGGTACAAGAACGACATCAAGGGGTACCTGCGCTGGTACTTCGAGCAGGTCTCGGCGCAGCACGGGAAGTTCGGCGGCAATCCCGCCTACGACGACTACCTCAAGGACATGGAGCGCAAGGCGAAGGCCATTGCCGAGGCCGAGCTGCCGCAGCTCCCGGACGGTCGCCCCCGCGGGCCCATGGCCAATCCGGTCAACCGCAAGGCGTTCTGGGAGTGGGAGAAGGCGATGTTCGACCGGATGCGCACCGGCAAGTACGCCCCGGTGCTCACCGGAACGGACAAGGGGCTCCGCCTCGACGTCGTGTCGGCCGACGTGGTGATGGTGGGGAACAAGCCGAGGATCCGGTTCCCCCTCGTGCTCTGGGGCGCGCAGCGCGAGACGCGCGAGGACGAGCGCAGCGGCGTCAAGCGAGTGCTCACCTGGGCCGAGTTCGCCACCACCTTCCGCCTCCTGGACGACAAGGGGAAGCTCTACGGCGAGATGAGCACCGGCAACCCGGGCATGCGCAACGACTACCCCGAGCGCCTCATCGCCGAGTTCCCGCCGCAGACCGTGCTCGGGCAGTACGAGCTGGATCCGGTGCCGGCGAACGTGAGCCAGATGGAGATGCTGGTCGCGGTGCGCTCGCACGCCCCGAGCGGTGGGGACATCAACGCCCAGTACAGCTGGAAGCTGCCGGTGCCGGACGACTGGAAGCTGAAGCCCGGCGAGACCTGGGAGGGCGCCACGGTGACCACGCGGAGCGAGGAGGAGATCGACCCCGCCGTGGCCGCCCGCAAGGGCCAGAAGTAGATCGGGAGCCGCGCGCTGCGCGGCCTCCCTGACTGCTGTGCCGGGGCCGCCTCGGTCCGCCGGATGCGGTCTGGGCGTCCCCCAGCCCTGGTCGCTGCGGGGCGGCTGCCGTGACTCACACGACGGCGAAGTGGCTGGCCAGGCGGTGGATGGCCAGATCGCCGGACTCGTCCAGCAGCGCCACGTCCAGTCGGGGGCTGACCGCCATGGCCCGCACCCCTCGACCCGCGGGGAGCTCGGCCAGGACCCGCCCCTGGCGCACGTCCATGGCGCGGACCACCGGACCGGCGGTGAGCACCACCCCGTGCTCGAGGGCGGGCGGCACCACCGCGGTCGCGACCCCGGCCGCGCCCGTGCGCCACACCGGCTTCCCGTCGCGACGGAGCCGGACCGCCGCTCCGCTCGTGCCCACCACCACCAGCTCCACGCCGGCGCGGAGCACACCCGCCGGCCGCTCCGGGACCGGCACCGCGCGCTGCCAGAGGACGCGGCCGCGCACGTCGAGGCAGGCCAGGGTGGGGCGCTCCTCGTGCATCCCCGCGATCCACGCCCGGGCACCGCCGGCGGTGGGCGCCGCGGCGTGGCGCAGCGGGAGCTCGGTGAGCCAGCGCACCTCGCCGAGCACCGGGTCCAGCGCGAGCAGCGCCGACCGGTCCTCGCGCCCGAGGGGCACGAGCACCACCGGTCCCCAGGCCAGGGCCGGGCCGGTGAAGGGCAGGGGCGCGGCCACCCGGAACCGCACCGTGCCGTCGTGGAGGTCGAGCCCGGTGAGGACGCCCGACTCCGAGGTCGCGAGGACGGTGACCCCGGAGAGCGCGAGGTGCAGCCGCCGCGTCCGCGCCGGCAGGAAGGACCAGCGCTCCCGTCCGGTGAGCACGTCCACCGCGCGCACCCCCCGCCGCTCGACGCCGAAGAGGAGCAGCTGCTCGGCGGAGATGGCCACGGGGTCCAGCGCCGCGCCGTCGTGGGGCTGGAACCAGCGGGGGTTGGCGTCCTGCGGGCCGTAGCCGTAGAGCCGGCCGCGCGTCGCAGCGACCGCGCGGCCGTCGGAGGCGGCGGCGCCGCCGCGCGGGGTGGGCCGGTGCAGCCGCTCCTTTCCGTCCCAGCCGACCACGTCCATCCCGCGGTCGGAGACGAGGACGACGCTCGTGTCTGTCGCGACCAGCGTGGCCGGGCCCGGGCCGGCGAGGCCCGGGGCATGCGCTACCGGAAGGAAGCGAAGGCGACGGATGCTGCCCTCGCGCCGCAGCGGCCGGACCGCCCGGGTGGCGCGGGCGGGCCTTCGCCGCTTGACCGGGGCACGTTCCCGCTTCTCGCCGGTCAGGGGACGGAGGAGCGCCAGGCCCGCCTCGGACCGCGCGACGAGCTCTTCCAGGTGCGGGTTCCTCCGCTGGCCCGGAATCGCCCAGCGCACCGCGCGCGCGGCGGAGGCGCCGAGCGAGAGCAGCGCCCGGGCGACGTCCTCGGCGGACCAGGGAAGGGTCTCCTTGCCCAGCGTCCACCCCGGACTCCGCAGGGACACCCGGGAGGGTCCGTCCGGCAGATGGATCTCGATCGTCTCGACGCTCGTTCCCAGCGCCCGCTGCACCTCCTCGCCGCAGCGAACCAGCTCCAGCACGTGGAGGAGCACGGGTCCCTTGAGCTGCCAGCCCTCCGGCGCGCCGGAGACCCAGATGCGCCCCGAGCCGAGGAGCGCCC
>DASROG010000188.1:0-4942 GCA_035646995.1 Myxococcaceae bacterium | reverse complement strand
CTCGACGCGCGGGAGCTTGGCGGCGTTCTGGAACAGCGCCTCCATGGAGATCGTGACCCCGGGGCAGATGCTGCCGCCGAGGTACTCCCCCTTCGGGTTGACGGCGTCGAAGGTGGTCGCGGTTCCGAAGTCCACGACGATGAGCCCGCCCCGGTGCTTCTCGTACGCCGCCACGGCGTTCACCACCCGGTCGGCGCCCACCTCCCGCGGGTTGTCGTAGAGGATGGGCATCCCGGTCTTCACTCCCGGCCCCACGAAGAGCGGCGCCAAGGAGAAGTAGCGCTTGCTCATCTGTTCCAGGGAGAACTGCATCGGGGGCACGACGCTGGAGACGGCGACCGCCTTGATGCCCTCGGCGGCGATGCCCGCCCACTGGAGGACCTGGCGGATCCATAGCCCGTACTCGTCCGCGGTGCGGCGGGCCTCGGTGGCCAGCCGCCAGTGGTCGATCAGCTTCGGTCCGTCGAAGACCCCGAGGACGGTGTTGGTGTTTCCGACGTCGATGGTGAGGAGCATCGGGCCCTAAGAGGGCAGCGGTCGGGGGTCGGAGTCAAGCATCGCCCTAGGGCCGGAGGCGGGATCGGACCTGCTCCACGTCTCCGGCGAGGATCCGCTCCACGCCGTCCTCGGTGCGGAGGAGGAGCGCTCCGTCCGTGTCGATGTCCTCGGCCACTCCCCGGAGCTCGCGCCGCTCCGCCTTGACCAGGACCTCCTGGCCCAGCGTCGACGCCAGCTCACGCCAGCGCTCCCGCACCGGCTCGAAGCCTTCCTGCTCGTGGGTGTCCAGCCACTGCTCGAGGCCCCCGAGCATCCGGGCGAGGAACGCCGCGCGGTTCACCCGGCGACCCAGCACGCGGGTCACGCTCGTCGCCACCTCGGCAATCTCGGGCGGAAAGTCCGAGGACGCCGCGTTCAGGTTCACCCCGATGCCCAGCACCACGAAGTGCACCCGGTCCGCCTCCGCGGAGAGCTCGGTCAGGATTCCGGCGATCTTCTTCACCCCCGCCTGGAGGTCGTTGGGCCACTTGATGGTCGCCTTGACGCCCTCGCCCCGGAGCGTCTCGGCCACCGCGACCGCGGCGAGCAGGGTGAGCTCGGGCGCGCGCTGCGGCGGCAGCTCGGGCCGGAGGATCAGCGAGGCGTAGAGGTTCTTGCCCGGCGGCGAGGCCCAGGTGCGGCCACGCCGCCCGCGCCCCGCGGTCTGCGTCTCGGCCACCACCACCTCGCCGTGCTCGGCGCCCTCGGCGGCCAGGCGGAAGGCGTGCTCGCTCGTGCTCCCCAGCGAGTCGAAGGCGTGCACCGCGCGGCCCAGGTCATGCGTCTCCAGCAGCGGGAGGATCTCCAGCCCGGTCAGCCGGTCCGGGACCCGCACCAGGCGGTACCCACGCGAGGGCACCGCCTCGATCGCGTAGCCCCGGTCGCGAAGCGCGTTCACCACCTTCCAGACCGCGGTGCGGGAGAGCCCGAGCTTCCCGGAGAGCGCCTCACCAGAGGCGAAGTCCGTGCCCGACTCGAGCAGCATCTCCAGCACGAGCTGAGCGTGGGTCGCGTCCTGGCGATCGAGGGGCACCATCGGTCCGGGCGTCGGCCGTGGAGTTTAACATCCCGGTGCCACAGCCCGGCGTTCCCCGGGCCCTCGCTCACCGGAGCGGTGCGACCTCGAACGAGGTCAGGACGAGCTCCGCCGTGGGAGCGCTCTTCGCTCCGTCCTCCAGCGCCGTCCGCACCCGGACGATGCCCACGCCGGCGGCGAAGGTGACCCGGTTGACCAGGAGGCGGCCCGGCGTGCTCGGGTCGGCGAGGGTCCGGCTCTCCACCTCGACGCAGTCCGGGAACTTCCCCGCCGGCGTCTGGCAAGGAGCGTGGACCGAGAGGACCCGGTAGTGCTCGGCGGACCCCGGAGCCACCACGCTGGTCCAGGTCGCACCCGTGGTGAGCGGTTCGTGGAGGAGGTAACGCACCTGGTCGCGGACGCCCTCACGGTCCACGCGGAGGGAGCGACCGTCCCGGTCCACGTAGCTGCCGTCCCGGAAGGCGACCACCTCCACCCGCCGGGTGGAGCGCTCGCCGAGGTAGGTCGCGTCGTAGGTCCAGCGGTTCCCCACCGCGAGGGGGAAGTACCGAGCGGATTCCGGCGCCCGGCCCGCGGCGCCTGGCGCCCCCGGCGAGGCTGGCGGCGGAGTGGCCTCGTGCGCGCACCCGAGAAGCCCGGCCGCGAGCACCGCCCAGTGCCGGAGGGTCACCGGGAGCTTCCCCCGGGCGCGAGGCTGGCGTTGCGGGAGGGCCCGGGTGGACCGCCCCGGTGGCCGTGGCGCCCCATCTCCTCCAGCGCCTGCCGGGCCGCGTCGCGCACCGCGGGCTGATCGTGACCCTGGGACATCGTGTACAGGTACGCCTGGGCCTCCTCCCCGCCGATGGCCCCCAGCGCGTAGACGAGCTCACGCAGGAAGCCCGGGTCCTTGCCCCGGCTGATCTCGATGAGCTCGGGCACCGCCTCGCGGGCCTGAAGCTCGACCAGCCCGCCGATGGCGCGGCGCACCTCCAGCGGGTCGTCGCCGCGCAGCCGCTCCACGAGCGCGGGGATGGCGGCACGGTTGCGCCGCGCCACCAGCGCCGAGGATGCCGCGTCCCGGACCAGCGGGTCCGCGGCCCGGAGGTCCTTCACCAGCCGCGCGTCGTCGCGCTTCCGGGCATCGAGGTGAACCCGCGCCTCCTTCACCAGCCGGTCCAGCACCTGGTCCAGGGCCCGGCGAGCGGCCTCCTGGCGACCCTCGAGGGCGTCGCCCTCCACCGCCTGGGTCCGGGTGGCCTGCAGCGCGATGCGCTCCACCCCGTCCTCCGTGCTCCGGCGGATGCCGAGCGAGGCGGTCACTTCCTCTGTTCCCGGCAGGCCCGAGGCGTTGGCCTGCTCCTGCACCGCGTCCACTTCCAGGGTGAGGCGCACCGCCCCATCCTCGCCACGGCTCCTGGAATCGAGGAGCTTGAATCCTCGGTCGGGCACGAGCCGCGCCGACAGCTCGGTCTGCAGCTGCGACGGGGTGAGAGCCAGGACCTGCGCCTCGGCCAGGGAGGCGGCCACCACCTCGACCCGCTCCACCGGATGCGGGGGTGGCTTGCACCCGGCGAGCAGGAGCAGCCCGGCAGCGACGGACGCGGTCCTCAGCACAGGCCAGGAGTGTAACAAGGCGACCCCCGCTCCGGCTGCGCCCTCCGCTGCCAGTGGGCGGTCTAGCCCTGGTCGGTCGCGGGGGACTGCCCGCCACCCGACGGTGACTCGGACGGGGGTGCGGCGGACTCGGGGGGCTCGGGCGCCGGCCCCGGGCTGTCCTGACCGCCAGAGGACGGTCCGGAGGGCGGGTTCCCGGCGGCGGCCGGATCCGTTCCGGGAGGACCCGGCGTCCCCTCCCGGCCGCGGCCACGCCTTCCCCTCCGGCGTCGCCGGCGACGGCGGCGTTCCCCGGCCCCGGGCTCACCCGGGACAGCCGGACCTCCCTCGGCTCCGGCGGCGGCGACCTCGGGTCCAGTCTCCTCCGGACCCTCCTCGTCGCCATCCTCCTCCGCGCCCTCGTCGTCGTCGGCGGCCGCCTCGGCGGGCTCGGCCGGCTCCGACGGCTCCGCCCGCTCGGCTCGCTCCTCGCGCTCGCGGTGACGCTCCTCGCGGCGGCGGCGCGACTCCTCCGCACCGCGGGCGGCATCCTCGAAGAAGGCGCGGTCCAGCTCGAACAGCTCGAGGGAGACCACGCGGACGCCGGTGTGCGACTCGAGGAACTTCTCGGCCAGCCCCTCCCCGGCCCAGACGTTCACCGGTGCTCCGGAGAGCGCCTCCGAGCGCGCGTCGCTCCGGAGGTCCCCCGTGGCGATGAGCAGCGCGGTGTGGGCCGACTGGTGCTGGAGGTCCCGGCGGCAGTCCTGGACGGCGCGGCGGTCCACGGGGCCGTTCCCGCGGTGGATGCGGATCGCCCACCGGAGCTCGAGGCTTCCGTCCTTGCGACGGGCGGTGAACAGCGGGCCGTGGTTGCCGCGCTTGGCAACCTTGATCTCCCGGAAGTGGAGCGCGTGCAGCATCTTCACGCACGCCTTCTCCAGGGTCCCGGACTCGAGCGAGGCCAGGTGCGCGCGGAGCGCGCGCGCCGTGGCCCGCCGGGCCTCCTTGACCGCGCTCTTGGCGTCGTGGACCAGCCCGTCGTCGGCCAGGGCCGCCTCCGGCGCGGAGGGCGAGGCCTGCCGGAAGTCGATGCGCCCCTCGCTGAACGGCAGGTTCAGCGCCCGGGCGAAGGCGGACTGCACCTCGGCGACGGGGGCGTCGTCCCGCTCGAGCATGAGCGCGCCGGTCGGGTCGAGCGCGAAGTTGGGGCGTCGGCCGGCGTCGATGCGCCGCTGGTTCTCCTCGGCAAGGTTGGTGAGCAGCGCCTCGGGCTGGAACTCGTCCGAGGCCAGCTGGCGCTCGCGGGCGAGCCGCAGCACCTCGGAGGGGGCGAGCGGGACATCCGCCTCGCCCAGCAGCTCGAAGGCGACCTCGGGGACCGGCGGGTAGCGGCGCTTCTTGCCGCGCTCCTCCTCCTCGGCGCGGCGCCGCCGCTCCTGCCGGCCGATGCCGCGGACGTTCTCGTTGCGCGGCTCGGGGTGGCGCTCGACGGGGCGGAGCGGAGGGAGCCCCTCCTCGGGGTGCTCGTAGGGCGCGGACATCGACTCCAGGGCGGCGGCGTCCTCGGCGAGCCCCCAGTCGGTGAGGGCGAAGGTGTCGGGTCCGGTGACGGTGACGCGGCGATCGCGGGTGCGACGGGCCATCGCCGCCAGACGCGAGAGCATCGTCTGTTCTGGCGTCTTCCCGACGTGGCTGAGGAGGCCCTGGGCGATCGACCGCTCGGTGATCTCGACCGAGGTGAGCGGCTGGCCGGCGGCCTCCAGGACCCGGAGCGCGGCCTCGTAGAAAGTCATGTGG
>DASROG010000187.1:0-7738 GCA_035646995.1 Myxococcaceae bacterium | reverse complement strand
GACTGGGGGTCGAGCGGAATGGCGCTCACCACGGTTCCCCGCACCCGTCCGGCCTTCTCGTCCGCCATGTCGCGGAAGAGCCGAGCGATGTCCGGGAGCATCGCCAACCGGCTCCGGTCCACCAGCAGCCGAAGGAAGTTCCGCAGCACGGTCGACTCGACCTTCAACACCTGGCTCAGCCCGTCCACCACTCCGTGTCGCTGTGCGCGGGAGTAGGCGGGATTCACGATCACGTCCGCCAGCGCCGGATTCGACGCCACCAGCTCCGCAAGCGTGCTCAGCTGATCCGCGATCCCGATCACGGCGCCGGGTTCGCTCGCCTCGAGGAGCGCGCGGGCGTACCGACGGGCGACGGACACGTTCACCATGGCGGACGGGGCCTGTAGCACCCGGGCCCGGGCCGTCGCAACGTCCATGCGCGCCCTTGCTCCCACCGGCACGCGACGTGGGACGCTTTTGCTCTCTCCGCTATGCGCGAACCGGTGGTGGGCATCGACCTCGGGACCTCCACGAGCGCCGTGGCCACGGTGGAGAACGGCAAGCCGCGCCTGCTGACGAGCCGGGCCGGTCGCTCGCTGACCCCGTCCCTGGTGGGGTTCAGCCCGGATGGAAAGCGGGTCATTGGCGAGGAGGCCCGGCTGCTCGCGATCTCGCGCCCGGCGGACGTGGCGGCCGCGACCAAGCGCTTCATCGGGCGCCGCTGGAGCCCGAAGCTCGTGCACGAGGCGCGAACACTCGTGCCCTACCCTCTGGCGGAGGGGCCGAACGGCGAGGTGCGGGCGAAGATCGCCGGGCGCGTCCTCCCCCTCACCCAGATTGCGGCCATGGTGCTGGGTGAGCTGAAGCTCGATGCCGAGGCTCACTTCGGCAGGCCCGTGCACAAGTGCGTCATCACCGTGCCCGCCAACTTCGACGACAACCAGCGGGCGGCGACGAAGCAGGCGGCGCAGATCGCCGGCCTCCACGTGCTCCGGATCGTCAACGAGCCCACCGCAGCGGCGGTCGCCTACGGGCTGACCTCGAAGTTCGAGGGAAAGGCGCTGGTGTTCGACCTGGGCGGCGGCACCTTCGACGTATCGATCCTCGAGGTGGAGTCGGGGGTGTTCCAGGTCCAGGCCACGGGTGGCGACCCAATCCTCGGCGGCGAGGACTTCGACGCGGCGGTGGTCCAGTGGCTGCTCGAGCAGCTCCCGCTCGCGCAGCGAGAAGCGGCGGCGCACGACACCCTCTCCCTGCAGTGCCTCAAGGTCGCGGCGGAGCAGGCCAAGCGTGAGCTCTCGCAGAGCGACGAGGCACGCGTCACCGCCACCGGCCTCGGCGATCACGGGCCGGGTGGCAACCTCGTGGAGCTCGACGTTCGGCTTCCGCGCGCCGAGTTCGAGCGCCTGGTCGAGCCTCTGGTGACCCGCTGCCTGGACGTGACCCGGCAGATGATGGACGAGGCCAAGGCGACCGCGAAGGACATCCAGATCATCCTCCTGGTCGGAGGAATGACCCGCGTCCCCATGGTGCGGAAGCGCGTGGCCGAGCTGTTCGGGAAGCCGCCGGTGGTGGGGGTGAACCCGGACGAGGTGGTGGCGCTCGGAGCTGCGGTGCACGCCTCGGAGATCGTGGCCCAGGACGGGGAGACCCTCCTCATCGACGTGGCCAGCCACTCGCTGGGGGTGGGCGTGTACGGCGGTGGGGTTCGGAAGGTGGTGCGAAAGAACACCGCCATCCCCGTGGTGGCGCGCGAGGTGTTCCTGCCCTCCGCCGGCGGGCAGGACAAGGCTCGCATCGTCATCTACCAGGGCGAGTCGGACCAGGCCGAGGAGAACGTGAAGCTCGGCGAGGTCCTCCTCAGCGAGCTGCGCGTGAAGCACCGCGCGGACACACCACTCGAGGTGACCTTCGAGCTGTCCAGCGAAGGCACGGTGAGCGTCCGCTGCATGGACCTGACCAGCGGGCTCTCCGAGGCGCTTCGCATCACGCAGCGCACCGAGCTCTCGGCCGACGAGGTGAAGGAGCTCCGCGCCGAGCAGGCCGCATACCACGCCGACCAAGCGGATCCCGAGACGCGCGAGCTGGCCCAGTTCGAGACGCTCCTCGAGCAGGGCGACACCCTTCGCCGCGCACTGGAGGCCGGTGCCCGGCGGAGCGACGACGAGCAGGAGCGCGCCGCGACGGTGAAGCTAGTCGAGGACCTGCGGGCGCTGGTGCACCTCGGTCGGACGGCGGCGATGGCGAAGAACCACCCGCAGATGAGCGAGGTCACCGTCCGGCTCGGGACCTTGGTGGCCGAGGCGACGACCGGTCGGGCGACCTCGAGCAGCCGCTCGGGGGAGCAGCCCGCGGGCGAGGCCGTCTAGGCGCGGGCTCCCCGCGCTCAGTGCACGGTGCGCTTGAGCGTGCTGAGCGTGCCGTGGGTCCGCTCGGCCTTGGGCAGGATGTTGCTCTCCACCCAGCTCCTGGTGTCACCGTCGAGCTCGTCGAGGTCGCGGCGGTAGTCGTTCAGGCCGTGGTCCTCGCCTTCCTCGAGCGCCTGGAGCGCAGTCTTCTCTCCGAGGAGATCCCCGCCGGCCTGGACCAGCTTGGCCCAGATGCCCCACGCGCCGGAGCTCTGCTCGGGGGTGCCGCCCAGCTCGGTGATTCGCTCACGCAGCAGCTGGATGCGCTGCTCGTGGTCCTGCTCGCAGCTCTGCAGCTGTGAACGGATGGCCGGGTCGGTGACCTTGTTCAGCGCTTGCCGGTAGGTCTCCACGGCGGAGATCTCCCCGCGCAGGAAGGAGTTCAGCTTCCCGACCACCTCTTCGTTGGGCGTCGCCATGGGGTTCGTCTCCGGGTGAAGGTGAGGCTCGAAGCTGCACACCCACCGTCCGGCGTGGAACCGCGTCGGCAAGCACGCGGGGCACGCCTGCTCGACCGAGCGGCGGGGAGACAGCGGTGTGAGGTGCCAGCGAACGAGGTGCCGAACGAGGTGCCCCGGGAACGAGGTGCCGGGAACGAGGTGCCAAACACCTCGTTACGGGCCTGCGGACGCCCGAAACCGGCCTGACCGTTGGACGTTCACCCGGACGTGCTCCGGCGAGTTCTCCTCGGATTCTCGGGGGTTTTCCTCGCGCTGGGTGCCTTCGAGGGCTGGAGCGCTGCGGAGTACGTCCGGGACCTTCGCCATGTCCGGCTCCACGGGCGACTCGAGCCGAGGACCGCGCAGGAGGACGACGCCACGAACCCGTACTGGCTCGAAGTCGGGGCTAGGCTGAACGGCAAGCTCGCGGCGGCCTTCCTCGTTTCCGGCCTCGGTGTCCTGTGGCTCCGGTCCCGGGTCCGGAGATGACTCAGGACCCGGCGGGCGGGGTGGAATCGTTCTCGGCCGCCGAGCTCTCGGCCTCGGGTTCCGCCTCTCGCCCCTGCGGCTCCACCAGCTTGGAGAGCGTCTTCCGGTCCACCTCGAGCAGCCGGGCGGCCTCGCTCTTGTTGCCGCCCACCATCGCCAGGACGTGCTGGGCGTAGCGTCTGTTCAGCTCGGCCAGGGTGGGCATGTCCGCGGCCAGGCCGGCGAGCTTCTTCGGCGCATCCCCGATGGGTTCAGGGAAGTCCGCGGGCCCGAGCACGCCGGTGGTGTTCAGCGCCAGCGCCCGGGCCACGACGTTCTCGAGCTGCCGGACGTTGCCCGGCCAGTCGTACGCCACCAGCCGTGCCATCGCTTCCTCGGTCACCACCGGACGCGCCCCGCCCCGGGCGTGCAACGCCGCGAAGTGGTCCACCAGCGCCGGGATGTCCTCCCGCCGCTCCCGGAGCGGAGGCAGGTGGAGGTGCACCACATCCAGCCGGTAGAGCAGGTCCTCGCGGAACTTCCCCTCGGCCACCCGCGCCTTGAGGTCCTTGTTCGTGGCGGCGACGACGCGCACGTCCACCCGGATCGGCGTGCTCTCGCCCACCCGCCGGATCTCTCCCTCCTGGAGCGTACGCAGCAGCTGGCTCTGGATCTTCGGCCCGATGTCGCCGATCTCGTCGAGGAACATCGTCCCGCCGGTGGCCTCCTCGAACAGGCCGCGCCGGGCGCCCGACGCGCCGGTGAACGCTCCGCGCGCGTGCCCGAACAGCTCGCTCTCCATCAGCGACTCGGCGATGGCGCCGCAGTCCACCGCCACGAACCGCGCGGCGCTCCGGGGCGAGCGCTGGTGGAGGCTCCGCGCCACCTGCTCCTTTCCGGTGCCCGTCTCGCCAGTGATGAGGACCGGGACGTTGGTGGCGGCTGCCCGGGCCACCTGCTTGTAGACCTCGAGGATCGCCGCGCTCCGCCCCACCAACTCCTGTTGTTTCACCCGTGCACGGAGGCTCTTGTTCTCTTCCACCAGCCGCCGCTGCTCGAGCGCTCGCCGGACCACCCGGACGATGGCGTCCACGTCGAAGGGCTTGGCCAGGTAGTCGAAGGCGCCCTTCTGGATGGTGTCCAGCGCTCCCTCGATGTTGCCGAAGGCGGTGAGGACGATGACCGGCGTGTCCGGGTTCCGGGCCAGCGTCGCCCGGAGGACGCGGAGGCCGTCGTCGGGATCCGGCATCGCCATGTCGGTGAGCACGACGTCGACCGGCACCGTGCCCTTGAGGAGCTCCTCGGCGGCCGGGGCCGAGGCGGCCTCGGACACCTGCCCCAGCGGCCCCAGCAGCCGCCGTAGCAGACCGCGGGCGTGTGGGTCGTCGTCGACGACCAGGATTCCCGGAAGGCTCATCGCGCGGACACGAGCTCCCCGGGCACGCTCTGGGTCGGTCGCGTGGCCTCGGTCCTCGCGCGGTCCACGCTCGGGAAGCGCACCGTGGCCGTGGTGCCGCTCCCCGGTGCGCTGCGGATGCGGAGCGTGCCACCGTGGGCCTCGACCAGACGCTTGGTGGTCGCCAGCCCCAGGCCCTGCCCGGGAAGCCCGCGCGCCTCGGGCGCCCGGAAGAAGGGTTGGTACAGCCTGGCCAGCACCGCTTCGGTCATCCCCGGCCCGTTGTCGGTCACCTCGAGGACCGCCTCGTCACCCTCGCGGCCGGCGTAGACGACGACCCGCGCCTCGGGCCGCCCCGCGGAGTACTTCACGGCGTTGGAGATGAGGTTCTGGGCGATGGACTGGACGAGCTGGGCCGGGACGTCCACGCCAACCTGGCGGGCGAGCTTTCGCTCGATGACCACCCCGGTCAGCGCCGCGACCTGATCCTGCTCGAGCAGGATCGCGCTCACCGCGGTGTCGAGCTCGCACGGCGGCCCCTCGCTCCGCTTGCCGGCGCGGCAGAACCGGAGCAGCGCCTCGACCAGCTCGGCCATGCGGGTAGCGCTGGCCTCGGCGTCGGAGAGCATCTCCTTCACGTCCGGATCGGTCACCGACTCGGATCGTCGGATCAGCGTCAGGTACCCCCGCAAGGGGCTGAGCGGTGACACCAGATCGTGGGCCACCCGGCTGGCGAAGGCGTCGAGCTCGTGGTTGCGCCGGTCGAGCTCGGCCAGCTGCTTCTGGATGGTGTGCTCCTGGCGGCGGAGCACCCGTACCATCGACGTGCCCACCACCACCGCGAGCGCCACCGCGGAGAGCGCCACCAGGGCACCGACGAAGGTGGTCTTGGTCCGCAGGCTTTCGCGGCGATGGAGCAGCGCGCGGGTCTCCTGCGCGTCCTTGTGCGCCAGCTCACCGGCCAGCGCGTTCAGCTGCTCGGCGATGGGGCGCAGCTCGGCCTCGAGGTGTTGCCGAGCGCGCTCGGCCTCGCGCCGATTCGAGAAGCGCAGGGCCACGCGGGCCGACTGGGCAAGCGCCCGCGCCGTCTCGTCGAAGCGCTTCCACAGCTCCTTCTCGCCCTCGGGGAGCCCCTGCGTGTACGCCAGGCGGGCCTCCTTGGCGTCGGCGAGCGTCTCCTCCATCCGCGCGTCGGCGAGCTGGCGTGCGTCGTCGTCGGTGGCACGGATGTGGTCGTCCACCGTGTTCTCCAGGACGGCCGCATCCACGCGGATCCGGGCGATCAGCGCCTCCCGCTCGAGCGCCGCACCGAAGAGCTCGTCGATGCGAGCGTTGGTCCGCAGCTCGTTCCAGAGCGTGAACGCGGTCACCGCGGCCAGCAGGGCCACGACGAAGAAGAACGCCGCGCGATAGCGGCGAAACGACAGCGATCCATTCACGGCGGGGGCGGCATCCTCTCACAGCCGGGTGGCGTCCCGGCCGTGGTTGCAAGGGGACTGTAACGCCGACGTTGGGGAAAAACTCCCCACCCCTCTCCTCCAAGGTGCGGAGCGCGTCCCCACCCTGCACAGCGCCCTCGCAGGAGAGGCGCGATTGCGCGACGTGGCACGGCAGGTGCCTGTGGCCTACCCCGCTGTTCCCAACCCAAGGAGTCATCCATGAAGAAGCTGATCGCTGCCCTCGTCCTCGCCACCTCGTTCGCCGCCTTCGCCGACGACGCTGCCAAGACTGCCCCGCCGGCGAAGTCCGAGAAGAAGACCGAGAAGAAGACCGAGAGCAAGACGACCGAGACCGCGAAGCCGGCCCCGGCGACCGAGAAGGCTCCCGAGAAGAAGTAAGCCTTTTCGCAGCTTAGTTGCACACTGGCGGGGTGGGTCTGGCGCGAGCCCGGCTCACCCCGCTGGCACGTTCGGTGCTCTCATGGGCGGTCGACGCAGCATCTCGCTGCCGTCGTGACGCACTCGCCCAGGAGATTTCTCCACATGAAGAAGCTGATCGCCGCGCTGGTTCTCGCCACCTCGTTCGCCGCCTTCGCCGACGACGCTGCCAAGACCGACGCTCCGAAGAGCGCCAAGAAGGCCAAGAAGGCGAAGAAGTCGACCAAGGAGGCTCCTGCTCCCGCCGCCGAACCGGCTCCCGCGAAGTAACTCCTCCGCGGTCGTCGCGACCGCAACAGATGCGATGGGGCGTGCTGCGAGGTGCGGCGCGCCCCATCGTCGTTTCCAGACACCGCCGTCCGCGCGAGGGCCGCCGCGCGGGGTTCTGGCTCAGGGCGTCTCGTCCGACTCGGCGGGCTCGATCCGAGCGTCGTCCGGGATCCGCGCAGTGGGCCGGGCCGTGACTTGATCCTCGAACTCGTCCGGATCCGGCTCGCCTTCCGCATCCGCCTCGGCGAAGCGCTCCACACTGTCCGGCTGGAGGTCCGGCGCGTCCGGGTCCTCCTCGAGGTCCGGCGCCATCCCGAGATCGTCGTCGCCGACGTCGAACCGATCTCCCTGGACCGCGCGGGGGTCGAGCTCGGCGTCACTCATCAGCTGAGTCTCCCGGAGCTGCTCCCCGTCGACGGGGAGCTCATCCAGGACGTCCACCAGGTGCGGCCCGGGGCGGTCTCCTTCGAACGGCGTGCTGTCGAGGTCCTCGTCTTCGGAGCTGGGCATGGTGCCGCGGAAGGTGGGCCGCGGCCCGTGGCCCGACAAGGTCACCCGCGGGCTCACCCGGCGAGGGGGGTGGCGGCCGGGAGCGGCGGCCTGGGATGCACCCAGGCGTCCACCAGGGCCAGGGGCCGGGCCAGGAGCTCCCGCCAGACGTACGGGGCACGCCACCGTCCGCCCCCGGCGCGCACGCCGACCGCGTCGATCCCCGCCGCCCGGGCCAGGAACACCGCTCGGGGGAGGTGGAACGCCTGGGTGACGAGGATCGCCCTCTGCACCCCGAACACCCCGCGGGCCCGCCAGCAGCTGTCGAAGGTGGAGAGGCCCTCCAGATCCACCGAGATCGCCCGCTCCGGCACGCCGCCCTTGGTCAGGTAGCGGCGCATCGAGCGGATC
>DASROG010000186.1:0-11939 GCA_035646995.1 Myxococcaceae bacterium | reverse complement strand
ATGAACGTCCTGGTGACCGGCGGCTGCGGCTTCATCGGCTCGAACCTGGTCCGGCACCTCCGTGTCGAGCGGCCAGACTGGATCGTGGTCAACCTGGATCTCCTCACCTACGCGGGCAATCTGGAGAACCTCCAGGACCTCGAAGGCGACTCGCGGCACGTCTTCGTCCGGGGCGACATCGGTGACCGGGATCTGGTCGAGTCGCTGCTCGAGCAGCACCGGATCGACAGCGTCCTCCACCTCGCAGCCGAGAGTCACGTGGACCGCTCGATCCTCGGGCCCGAGCTCTTCGTCCGGACCAACGTGCTCGGCACGCAGATCCTCCTGGAAGCCTGCTACCGGAAGAAGGTCCGCCGGTTCGTGATGGTCTCCACCGACGAGGTGTACGGCTCGCTCGGACCGACGGGGGCCTTCACCGAGGCCTCGCCCATCCAGCCGTCCAGCCCGTACTCCGCGTCCAAGGCCGCGGCGGACCTCCTGGCGCTCGCCTTTCACCACACCTTCGAGCTCGAGGTGGTGGTCACCCGCTGCTCCAACAACTACGGCCCGTACCAGTTCCCGGAGAAGCTCATCCCGCTCATGGTGGTGAACGCGCTCCACGACGAGCCGCTCCCGGTGTACGGCGACGGCGGCAACGTGCGCGACTGGCTCCACGTCGAGGACCACTGCCGCGCCCTGGTCGCGGTGCTGGAGCGGGGCAAGGCGGGCGAGGTCTACAACATCGGCGGAGGCGCCGAGCAGCGGAACGTCGACCTGGTCAAGATGCTGCTCGCCACCCTGAAGAAGCCGGAGAGCCTGATCCGCTTCGTGAAGGATCGGCCCGGTCACGACCGGCGCTACGCCATCGATCCCACCAAGACCCGCACCGAGCTGGGGTGGACTCCTCGCCACACGTTCCAGCAAGGGCTCGAGGCCACGGTCCGCTGGTACGTCGACCATCCGGAGTGGTGGAAGCACGTGAAGAGTGGCGCCTACCGTCAGTACTACGAGACGCAGTACCGCGGCCGCCTCGGCGGATAGCCTCGACCATGCGCATCACCGTCACCGGCGCCAACGGCCTGGTCGGCAGCCGCCTCTGCCGGCTCCTCGTGGTTCACGGCCACGCGGTCACCGCCGTCGCCCGGGGCGAGCGCCGCACGGTGGGTGAGTTCGAGTACCTGAGCTGCGACCTCGCCGACCACGACGGCGTCGCCCGGGCGCTCGCCGCCGCCCGGCCCGAGGTCGTCGTCCACACCGCCTCCATGACCGAGGTCGATGCCTGCGAGCGAAACCCGGATGCTGCCTGGGCCGCCAACACCCTCGCCGCCGCGCACGTCGCGCACCACGCGCGGGAGAGCGGGGCGCACCTGGTGCAGGTCTCCACCGATTACGTCTTCGACGGTCAGGACGGCCCCTACGACGAGGACGCCCGCCCCAACCCCGGCGGGGTCTACGCGCGGACCAAGTGGCTCGGCGAGGAGGCTGTCCGCCTCCTTGCAGGGAGCTGGGCAATCGCCCGCACCGCAGTGGTGTACGGGTACCCTCCCTCGCAACGTCCGAACTTCGGCAGCTGGCTCCTCGGCACCCTGCGAGAGGGCAAGCCGGCGCGCCTCTTCGTCGACCAGTACGTCTCGCCCAGCCTGGCGCTGAACGTGGCCGAGCAGCTGGCCGAGCTGGCCGAGCGGCGGTTGCCCGGGATCTGGAACGTGGCCGGCGCCGAGGTGGTCAACCGGATGGAGTTCGGGGAAGCTCTGGCGGACGTGTTCGGTCTCGATCGCCGACTCCTCGTCCCCAGCAGGCTCGCCGACGCGGGCATGGCGAGCCCCCGACCGCCCCGGAGGGGGCTGCGCGTGAACAAGGCCCTCGGCGCGCTGGAGGCCCGGCCGCTCGGGCTCCGGGCCTCGCTCGAGCAGTTCCGCGCCGAGGTGGAGGGACGCCCGTGAAGGGCATCATTCTCGCCGGCGGCTCGGGCACCCGCCTCTATCCGCTGACCCGCGTGGTCAGCAAGCAGCTGCTTCCGGTCTACGACAAACCGATGATCTACTACCCGCTGAGCACGCTGATGCTCGCGGGGATCCGCGACGTGCTGATCATCTCCACCCCGCAGGATCTGCCCCGCTTCCGCGATCTGCTGGGCACCGGCCAGCAGTGGGGGCTTCGGTTCGAGTACGCCGAGCAGCCGCGTCCCGAGGGGCTGGCCCAGGCATTCATCATCGGCCGGACCTTCGTCGGCACCGACCGGGTCGCGCTGGTGCTGGGAGACAACCTCTTCCACGGCCACGGTCTGCCCGAGCACCTCAAGCACGCCGCCGGGCGGACGACCGGCGCGACCATCTTTGCGTACTACGTGCGTGATCCGGAGCGCTATGGCGTGGTGGAGCTGGGCCCCGACGGACGGGCCCGCTCGATCGAGGAGAAGCCGAAGGTCCCACGCTCGAGCTACGCAGTCACCGGTCTCTACTTCTACGACAACCGGGTGCTGGAGTTCGCCTCCCGCCTCGAGCCGTCCGCGCGCGGCGAGCTGGAGATCACCGACGTGAATCGCGCCTATCTCGAGGCCGGCGACCTGCACGTCCAGGTCCTGGGCCGCGGATTCGCCTGGCTCGACACCGGGACGCACCAGTCGCTGCAGAACGCGTCGACCTTCATCGAGATCGTCGAGCGCCGGCAGGGCCTCAAGGTGTCCTGCATCGAGGAGATCGCCTTTCGCATGGGGTACATCGGCGCGGACGAGCTGAGGGCGCTGGCCGAGCCGATGCTCAAGAACGAGTACGGTCGGTACCTGCTCGACCTGCTCGAGAACCGGGGAGCCATCGGATGAAGGTGGTACCGACGGAGCTCCCCGAGGTGCTGATCATCGAGCCCCGGGTGCACGGCGATTCCCGGGGCTTCTTCTACGAGTCGTTCCAGGCCAGCCGCTACGCCGAGGCAGGCATCACCGCCCCCTTCGTCCAGGACAACCTCTCCCGCTCCACCCGGGGCACCCTCCGGGGACTGCACTTCCAGGAGCCGAGGCCACAGGGGAAGCTGGTCCAGGTCCTGCGGGGGGCGGTGTGGGACGTGGCGGTGGACGTCCGGCGCGGCTCCCCCCGCTTCGGGCGCTGGGTCGCGATGGAGCTGTCGGAGACCGCGCCGAGGCAGCTGTGGATCCCACCGGGCTTCGCGCATGGATTCTGTGTGCTCAGCGACTCGGCGGACTTCTTCTACAAGTGCACCGAGCTCTATGCGCCCGAGTGCGAGCGCAGCGTCGCCTGGGACGATCCGCGGATCGGCATCCCCTGGCCGATCGCCGCTCCGCTGCTCTCGGCGAAGGACCGTGCCGCACCCCGACTCGAGGATGCGCGCGAGCTGCCCTCCTACCGGGCTTGACGTGCGCGAGCTCCTCCCGGACTGGCTGCTCCCGCCCGCCTACGCCTTCCGTCGCGCGTTCCTGCCGCGGCACGGCCGGTTCCGGCTGGATCGTGCGGCCGACGGCCGCTTCCGTCTCGTCACCGCGGGCCGGCTGCCGCACGGGCGCGTGCGGCTCCGCCCGCTCGGATGGCCCCCGTGGGAGGCCCTCGAGCTCGAGGGGGAGATGTGGAGCGACGGGTCCGCGACGGCCTGGTCGATCTGCCTCGAGCCACCGGTCGGCCAGCGCGCGCTGGAGATAGAGCTCCCGCACGGCCTGCGCGCGCTCACCGCGAGGCTGGACCCGGATCCCGGGCAGCTCGGACAGCTGGAGCTCGAGCTGGACGAGCTCGGTGCCCTCGCCAGGGCATGGGCGCTGCTGGGCGACGGGAGTGCTCCGGGGCTCCTCGAGCTGCGGCGCGCCCTGGAGGGGCCCGGGCCCATGGCCAGTGTCCGCGGCGGGTCATGGACGCTTGGCGAGGCCATCGATCGCGCGAGCTACGCCCGCTGGCTCCGCGCCTTCGAGAGCCCGTCGCCCGCAGCGCTGGCCCGTCTCCGCGCACGCGCCGGCGCATCGGGACTCCGGGTGAGCGTGGTCACCTCCCTGCGGGACGACGCGGCGGCCATCGCCGGACAGCTGCCCGGTCGGGTGGAGGTGGTCCGGTCGGTGGCGGAGGCGTCCGGGGACGTCGTCGTGCCGCTCGGTCCTGGCGTCGTCCTGGCGCCCCACGCTCTGCCCACGCTGGTCGCCGTCCTGGACGAGCGGCCGGAGGCGGCGATGCTCTTCGCTGACGTCGATCACCTCGAGGAAGGACGGAGGACGGAGCCGGACTTCAGGCCGGTGCTCGGCCCCGAGCTGCTTCGGAGCCGCAACGCCCTCCGGGGGCTCATCGCCGTCAGGCGCGCGGACGCCTCCGGAGCTCCGGCGCTGGCCCTCGACGACGCCGCCCTCTACGGCTGGGCCCTCGGCTGCACGAGCCGCCTGCCCGCCGAGCGGATCCGGCGCGTCCCGCTGGTGCTCGCCACGCTGGACGACCGGGCAGCGGTCGACGCGGAGGGCGAGCGGGCAGCGCTGCGGCGACATCTCGAGGCGACCGGGACGGCGGCGGACGTCGAGCCGGGTCTCGCCCCCGGCCTTCACCACGTTCGCTACCGGCTTCCCGCGCCCGAGCCGCGGGTGGCCCTCGTCGTTCCCACGCGGAACGCCCGAGCTCTGGTGGAGACCTGCATCGCCAGCGTGCGCCGCCTCACCCGGTACTCCCGGTACGAGATCCACCTGGTGGACAACGGCAGCGACGCCCCCGACGCGCTCGAGGCCTTCGCCGCCCTGGCCCGGTCCGGTGAGGTGCTCCTGCACCGGGACTCGCGTCCCTTCAACTTCTCCGCGCTGAACAACGCCGCGGTGAGACGCACCGACGCCGAGCTGGTGTGCCTCCTGAACAACGACGTCGAGGCCCTGCACCCGGAGTGGCTGACGGAGATGGTCTCGGTCGCGCTCCAGCCCGGAGTCGGTGCGGTCGGGGCGAAGCTCCTGTACCCCGACGGCCGGATCCAGCACGGCGGAGTGCTGGTCGGTCTCCATGGCACCGCCGACCACGCCTATGCCGGCGCGCCCGGGAACGCTCCCGGCCACGCCCGGCAGCTCCTGGTCCGCCGTGAGGTCTCGGCGGTGACCGCGGCCTGCCTGGTGGTGCGGCGCGCGCTCTACCTCGAGGTGGGCGGCCTCGACGAGGAGGTCTTCCCGGTCTCCTTCAACGACGTCGACTTCTGCCTCAAGCTCCGCGCGCGCGGCCACCGGAACGTCTGGACCCCTCACGCCCGCCTCGTGCACCACGAGTCCGCCAGCCGCGGGAAGGGGCTCCGTCCCGAGGAGAAGGCCCGCGCCGACCGGGAGCTGGCCGCGCTCCGGTCACGCTGGGCGAGCGCGCTCGTCGACGACCCGTACCACAGCCCCAACCTCTCGCTGAGCTCGAAGGTCCCGCGGCTGGCGTGGCCTCCCCGCGAGCGACGCCCCTGGTCCCTCTGACGTGGCACGGCTCCGGATCGGCATCGTGCTGTACGAGAACTCCAGGCCCGAGCTGGAGCGGCTCGCGCGCTCCCTGGCCGCCTCGGAACCCAGCCCCGACCTCGAGCTCGAGGTCCGCGTGCTGGACAACTCGCCCGAGGCGGCGCTGGAGCCGGTGGTGACTGCCCTCCTGGGTCAGGGGACGTACCGCTGGACCGGCTCCAACCTCGGCTACGGCGCCGCGCACAATCGCGGGATGCGCGAGGCGTTTGCGTCCGGGGCCGGGGCGTACCTCTGCCTCAACCCCGACGCCGTGCTCCACCCGCGATGCCTCCCGGAGCTGTGGATCACCGCCAGCCGGCCCGACACCGGGCTGGTCGACGCCCGCACCTTCCCCGAAGAGCACCCGAAGCCGTACGACCCGGAGACCGGCGACACCCCGTGGTGCACCGGCACCGCGCTGCTCGTCCGTCCCGCGGCCTTCGCTGCCAGCGGCGGCTTCGACGAGGCCCTCTTCATGTACGGAGAGGACGTGGACCTCTCCTGGCGGGTCCGTGCCGCCGGGCTCCGGGCGCGCACCGCCCCGGGCGCCCTGGTTCACCACTGGGTGGAGCACCGCCCGCTCACGCTCGAGCGCGAGCTGCGCGTGCTCCGCAGCGCGGCCTACCTGGGACGGAAGTGGGGCGACCAGCGCTTCGCGGTCCGGTACGAGCGGTCGTTCCGGGCCCGCGCCGGCCAGGCGCCGGAGCTGCACGCGAAAGCGGACGTGCCCGCTGCCGCGCGCCGCCTCGCCGATCTCTCGCACGGCGTGCGCTTCGCGAGGTCACGCTGGTGAGCTCCACCCACGTCCACCTGGTCGCATGGACCGAGGAGCCCTGGGACCTCGAGGAGAGCCTGTTCTCGCTCGTCACCCAGGAGGAGGCGGCGGTCACGGTGTCGGTTGCCGTCCCCCCGCGACTCGAGCCCTTCGCGGCCGAGGCCTGCGCCCGACTCGCTCGCCTCGGCGGCCCGATGGAGCTCCGGCCCGGCACGCCGCCGAGCTGGTCACCGGCCGTCGACGCGGTCGCGGTCTGGGTCGCGGGGACGGTCGCCACGCCCGACCATCTGGCGCGGGCGCTCGCCGCCTCCGGCCCGGAGCGTGGCCTCGCCGTGGCACCCGCACGCCGGGTCCTGCGGCGCGCCGTCCCGGGGCGCCCGCCCTACGTGCTGCGGAAGACGCGCCGCTTCACCGCTCCGGTTCCCTCGCTGACCGAGCTCGCACGCGATCCGGCGTTCCTGGGCCGGTGCCTGGTCCCCGCCTCGCGGGCTCCCCGCTGGCTCCCGGGCTCCGCCGAGGAGCACCGCCGCTGGGCCGCCGAGGTCTGGGCGTCCGGACTTGCGACTCGGGTCCCCGGCCCTCCCTCCATCGACCTGCCCGACCTTCGCGCGGAGCGCACGGTTCGCTCGCTCGACGACGTGCGCGACGTCCTGGCCGAGCTCCGCTACCAGGGTCCCCGCTGGCTCGAGCGCCGCTCGCCGCTCACCTTCGATCGGCTCCGATCGCTCTACCACCGCCTCCGCGGTGACGTCACGGAGTCCGGAAGAGGTTGAGGCGCCGCGCCTCGAGGTAGTCGAGCTTCTCCTGCATCCGTGCCGCGGCGGGAGCAGGGTGGAGGGGAAACCCCGTCTCCAGGTCACAGGCCTGGAGGTCATGCCGCTGCCGGTAGCAGGCGACCCACCGTTGCTTCCCCTCGGCGAAGTGACGTCCGAGCGCCTCGTCGTCCCGGATGGTCAAGGTCCGGACCGCGATCAGGATCAGCACCGTCCCCAGCAGCGCCCCGCGGACCACGGGCCGGCGAACCCAGCAGCGCACGGCAATCACCACCGCGATCCACCCGGGAACCACGTACGGGACGTAGCGGGAGGTTCCGGCCGTCACGAGGCCCGTGCACACGCGTCCGAGCGTGGTGTTCAGCGCGAAGAGGGCGGTGAAACCGATCAGGAGCACGACGACGCGACCCGGCATGTCGTCTCGTCGGAACAGCCGGACCAGCACCCATCCGGCGAAGACGAGCGCCGCGAGCGCCACCCCCCGTGCGAGCCAGGTCCGCCCGGCACCTAGGCGGTGCATCCCCAGCGGTCTGCAGAGCAGGAAGCCGAGATAATCGAGGTACTCGCCCGGCCGTGGGTGGGGGAACTGGAAGCAGTCCACCGCGGTGAGGAACTGCCAGCCCACGAAGAACGCCATCAGGATCACCGCGGAGACCACGAGCCCCAGCGTCGCCGCGCGCCGGCGGGGAGCATCTCCGCGCCCGTGGACCCACTCGGCCGCGAACAGCACCGGCTGGACCAGCCCCACGAAGAATCCGAACCCGGTGAAGACGCAGAGCGCGCCGAGCACCACGCAGAGCAGCGTGCGAACCAGGGGCCACCGCACCGTCCAGGCGAGCGCGAGCGCGAACACCAGCGCCATCGGGACCGCGCCATGCGCGGGGTTCGACGCCCCGACGAAGATCTCCTGGAGCCCACCCCCCAGGCAGAGCAGGGGGGCGAGCACGTCGCTCCAGGACGGTGCTCCGGTCGCCCGGCGCAGCGTCGCCCAGGCCGTCGCCGCGGCGGCGATGACGATCAGCGCGGAGACCAGCGCCTCGGCGCGGATGCTCCAGCCACTCGCCGGAAGCACCCACGCCAGCAACAGGCCACCCAGCCCTTGCCGGTGTGGGCCGTGCTGCCAGTCGAACTGGGCCCAGGGGCCGGCGCCGCGGAAGAGGGGGTCGAGGAAGTCCCACTGGTCCCAGAAGAGGACGTCCACCGTGTAGCGCCGTACGTAGACCACCGTCCGGACCGACAGCGCGGCCAGCACCGCGAGGGGCAGCGCCCAGGCGATGACCCGCGCCGGTCTCCTCAGTCGGCCTTCGGATCGATCGACCAAGTGTGCACCGGCGCCAGCAGCCCCGACGAGTCCTGCGCTCGTACCGCGAACCCGTGGAGCCCCCGGTGCACGTCGTACAGCGCGCCGTTCGCGTTCCCGAGCGAGAGGTCGACCAGGTAGTTCCCGTCGCCGAGGCCGAGCCGCGGCATTTCCAGCGTGAGGGTCGCCGCTTCCGACTCCGGCAGCCTCTCGGTCGTGCTCCACACCAGCGTTCCGCCGTCGGTGCGGAGGCTCAGCTCGAGCTGGGGTCCTTCCACCGGCCCGTACCGCCGGTACCCGGCCAGCAGGCGGAACGGCGCATCCGCCGAGAAGACGTGCTGAGGGCCGTCCCGACCGTGGATCTCCACCCCGCTCAGCTCCGCCTCGAAGCTTCCCCACCGTCGCCCGGGCTCCGCCGGTGGCCCGGAGCGCGGCTGTACCGGAACCGGCGCGCGGGGCACATGCTGCTCCATCGCCGCGAGCTCGGCCTCGGCCACCGCCGCCCGGTACGCCGCCACCACGTCCACCGGGCTTCCCGAGACCTTGACCTCTCCCGCGTCCAGCCAGGCCGCCTGGTCGCACCGTCGCTGCAGGGTCACCAGGTCGTGGGTGACGAGGAGGATGGTCCTCCCCGCCTTCCGGAACTCCTCCATCTTCGCCGCGCTCTTCCGGGCGAAGTGCTCGTCCCCCACGCTGAGGATCTCGTCGATGAGGAGGATCTCCGGATCCACGTGGGTCGCCACCGCGAAGGCGAGCCGGGCGTACATCCCGCTGGAGTAGGTGCGAACCGGCTCGTCGATGAAGTCCCCGAGCTCGGAGAACTCGATGATCTCCTCCAGCCGGGCGCGGATCTCCCGCCGGGACATCCCGAGGATGATCCCGTTCACGTAGATGTTCTCCCGCCCCGAGAAGTCGGGGTGGAAACCCGCCCCCAGCTCCAGGAGTGCCGAGATGCGGCCGTGGACCTCCACCGTCCCGCGGGTGGGCGCGTAGATCCCGGTCACCAGCTTGAGGAGGGTGGACTTCCCCGATCCGTTCCGCCCCACCAGCCCGAAGGTCTTCCCCCGCGGCACGGACAGCGAGACGTTGCGCAGCGCGGGGATGATCGACGTCGGAGCCTCGGGGCGCTTCTGTCGCTTCAGCCAGCGGACCAGCTCGCTCTTCAGCGTGGTGTGCTCCCGTCGGATGGTGCTCTTGCGGAAGCTCTTGCTCACCCCGGTGAGCACGATGGCGTCGGAGGTCGACATCAGACGAGCTCCGCGAACTCCTCGCGCCGCCGCTCGAAGACCTGCGCCGCGATGGCGAGCAGCACCACCGAGCCCAGCGCCACGATGACCAGCGCCCGCGGGTGTGGCCAGCGATGCTCGTAGAAGATGCCCTGGTAGGAAGTGATGATCACCGCCATCGGATTCGAGATCAGGTAGAGGCGCCGGTAAGGCTCGGGCACGGCGTTGGGGATGTAGAGCACCGGGGTCACGAAGAACCAGAGGGTCAGCACGTTGGCCACGATGTGCTGCAGGTCCCGGAAGCGCACGTTCAGCGCCGAGATCACGAACGTCACCCCGAGCGTGAACACCAGCTGGACCAGCAGCACCACCGGGAACGCCAGGGCGTGGACGTCCGGCCAGATCCCCACCAGCCCTCCCAGCCCCACCATGAGCGGGAGGGAGAGCAGGTAGTTGACCAGGTTCGTCGCCACCACGGTCGTCGGGAGCACCTGGGCGGGGAAGCGCACCTTGGTCAGCAGATCCCGCCGGTCGCTGATGGTGCTCGCGCCGCTCCCCACCGAGGAGCTGAACCAGAGCCAGGGCAGGAGCCCGACGAAGACGAAGTAGGTGTAGTGGGGGATGTTGTTCCGCTGGATGACGCCGAAGACCAGCCCGTACACCGCCATGAGGAGCAGCGGGTTGACGAACGTCCAGAGGAAGCCCAGCGCAGAGCCCCGGTAGCGGGCCTTCAGCTCGCGCTGGGTGAGGTTCCAGAGCAGCGCCCGGTACTGCCAGAGCTCCCGCAGGTTCCGGATCATCCGCGGCGCTTCCGCCGTGGCTTCCGCGGAGCGAGCAGGGCCGCCCGGTCGCCCTTGCGCTGCGCAGCCTCCAGCGCCTCCAGCCGCGCGCGGAGCTGGATCACCTCCGCCGACAGCTGGGCGTCCGCCTCCCGGACGCGGGCGTTGAAGCGCCGCTGGCGCTCCAGCACCTCCTCGATGAGCGACTGGCAGGCGATCCGGAACACGCGGCGGGCGAGCGAGACCGGCGCCCCGCGCTCCGCGGCCGGGACGGGCAGCGTGGGATCCTCGTCCTCCTCCAGCGCGCGGACCAGGAAGGAGAGCGGCTCCAGCACCGGCTCGGGCTCGGCCTCCACCGGCAGCGCCTCGTCACGGATGCCGCGGGCCTCGAGCCGCTCCCGCGCCGCACGGAGCAGGGCCCCGGCGTCGATGTCGCGTCCGAGGAGCTTCATCGCCTCACCATCGCGTCCATCTCCTCGCGGTAGGCGTCCACGACCCGCTTCCATCCGTACCGGGCGGCGTACCTCGGTGCGGCGCGGGCCAGCGCCGCCCGCTCCCGACGCAACCGGGCCACTCCCTCGACGAACGACGGCGGATCTTCGAACGCCACGCCGGCCCGGCTCGCCGCCACATGGCCGCGCACCACGTCGCTCGCCGCATTGCCCAGCACCGGCGTTCCCACTGCGAACGCCTCCAGTGCGAGCAGGGACAGGCTCTCCCTCGGTGAGGGGACGACCGCCGCCAGGGCCCCGGCCAGCCCGTCCCACTTCTCCTGCTCGCTCAGCCTGCCCAGCACCCGCACTCCTTCCGACTGCGCGTCCATGCTCGCCTCGCCCGCCAGCACCAGGGTCGGCGCATCCGGCGCCGCCGCCCGGAGGCGCCGGTAGCCCTGGAGGAGGCCGGGAATCCCCTTCCCGCGCTCCACCCGTCCCACGTAGAGCAAGTATTCCCCGGGAAGCTCGAACCGCGTCCGGAAGCGCCCGGGCTCCACCGCCGGCGGCTCCACCCCCACGCCTACCACGCGCGCCCGGGCATGCCGCGGGAATCGTCGGTCGATGAGCTCCAGCTCCTCGGGCGTGTTCACCAGCAGGGCGCGAGGGCGCTCGAAGACCTCGGCGTAGGCGTCGAAGGCCAGCGCCTCGTCCTCGTGCACCGTGGGGACGAGCAGCGTCCGGTCGGCCACCAGCGGCACCGACCACGCCGTGGAGACGTACAGGGAGGTGAAGGCGACGAAGCCGTCGTACTCCTCGCCGTGCTCCGACAGGTGGCGCCAGAGCCCGGGCAGCAGCGGGCCCTGCAGCGCCATCCACGCTTCCTCCTCGTCCCGATCGAGCGAGCGGCCGAAGACTCGCCGCGAGCGTGCGTTCAGCTCCCGCATCGGCCGGGGCCGGGGGTTGGCGAAGCGCAGCACCGGAACGCCTTCGACCCGCGACTCCCCGGCGGGCAGCGCGTTGGCCCAGGTGAGGTGGTCGGTGGCGCAGCTGGTCAGCACCCGGATGTCCCAGTGCGGCTGCAGTCTCGCCACCACCTGTGCCGCGTGCGCCTCGGCGCCGCCGGTGATGCCCGGCCCGTAGCGCTGCACCACGATGCCCACCCGGGGCTTGCGGCGTGCCGGACGACGCGGTCGGGGTGGCCTCCCGAGACCGGCGCTCTCCAGCGCCGCCGAGAGCCGT
>DASROG010000185.1:0-9984 GCA_035646995.1 Myxococcaceae bacterium | reverse complement strand
GTCCTTGTCCCAGTCGAGGTCGGGGCAGCCGTCGGGGCCGTCGCCGGGCTCGTCCGGGCACTTGTCCCGATCGTCGGGCACGCCGTCATGGTCGCGGTCCTTGATCGGCGGCGGCTCGGGCTCGAACTCGTAGCGGATGCCGGCGAGCATCCGGAACGCCTGGCGGCCGTAGCCGGCGTTGCTCGAGAATCCACGGCCCACCGCGAGCGTGGCACCCCAGTGCTTTCCGAAGAGAGTCCGCGCGCCGACGAGGAACTCCCAGGGCGTGGTGGCCGAGGCGCTGTTCGTCCCGATGTTGCTCGCGAACGGCTGCGAGAGCGGGGTGGAGAAGGTGGTCTCGGCGATGAGCTCGGGTCGCCGGAACACGCTGCCGCTGGGAAGGGTCCAGACGACGGCGCCGCCGCCGGTGAGCTCGTTCTCCACGATGAGCTGGAGGAAGCGGCCAGTGCTCCGGTAGCGGAGACCGACGTTCAGGAGCAGCCGCACGGGGCCGAAGGCGCGCTCGACGTTCAATCGCGGGGCGAAGATGACGCCGTTGCCGCCGAGGAAGCTCTCCGAGCTGCCGGTCGGAACGCGCAGCTCGGGGACCAGCGCGAGGTCCACCGGCAGCTTCCAGCTCGCCGGGGTGAAGAGCCTCGGAACCAGCCGGAGATCACCGAGTCCTCCCGACACCCCGGTGTTGAACGGCGGGAAGCCGCCGGCGAGCTCCTCGAAGTTGTCCCCCTGGGCGAAGGTGACCGGCAGGTCCCCCGCGAGCTCGAGAAACGGCAGCACCGTCCAGGCGCCGAGCAGGTGCCCGTCCACTCGCCAGGGGATGAAGTTGCCCGTCTTGTTCTCGCCGTCGCGGGCCGCGAGGATCTGGACGTTCCAGTCGAAGAGGAACTCGGCGTGCCAGCTACCGGCCGGAGCGGCGCGTGCTCCCTCGACCACGAAGGCCGAGGACGACAGCGGAGTCGCCTTCTGCGGGACGGCGTCGAATCCGCGCGCGTTCGCATCCGGCAGCTGGGCAGACGCAGGAACCGCGGCCAGCGCCGCGACGAGTCCGGCCGTGAGCGCGGCGCCCCTCATCCACCGCTAGGGGTACCGCAACTCGGCGCATTTCCCGAAAAAACGGCCACTTGCAGGGTGGGCACGACACCCACCTCCGGTTGACCCGGGCGGAGCAACGGTTAGTGTGCACGGTGCTGAAGGGGGCGCCCTGGTTTCGACGGGGGCACAGAAGCCCTTGGACGCGTGCCGAGTGGGCCTGACACTCGTAAATCACGAAGGCAACGACACAAAAGCCAACGACAACGTTGAGCTCGCGCTGGCTGCTTAAACAGTCCTAGTGCGCGGTCACCCGGGTCTCGGCCCGTGGGCTCGGGAGTGACCGTCAGAATGCGGGCTGGCCGTCCGGGAGGGCCCGGACCCTGGACGGCGAGACTGTTTCCGGGATGGGGTGGAGGAGAGGGCGTCCGTGCCCGCTCGCCGCCCGACTCCAAATCGCGGACTACGCACGTAGGGTCTCGGGGTGGAAGGCTTCCGGACGCGGGTTCGATTCCCGCCGCCTCCACTCGTCTCCGTCGCCGGATCGTCAGGTCCGGCGGATCCACTCGGCGATGGCCCGGCCGATGGCGTCCGGGTGGTCCTCCTGCAGGGAGTGCAGCCCGGGGCCGAGCTCGACCACCTCCAGGTTCGGCAGGTGCTCCCGGCACCACGCCACCAGCGGAGCCGGGACGAGCACACCGGGGTCCGGCGTCAGCAGGAGCTTGGGAATCGGAGAGCGCTGGAGCGTCAGGCGGTAGCGTTCGATCACCGCCAGGACGTCCGCCGGCTCCCCGTCGATGGGAATCTCGCGCGGCCACGCCAGCATCGGTCGACGGGAGCCGGGGTCGGGGAACGGGGCACGATAGGCGTCCATCTCGGCGGCCGAGAGCGAGCGCAGGATCCCGCCGGGGAGCACCCGTTCGAGGAACGCGTTCTGTTCCAGAACCAGCCGTTCCCCGGCACCCGGCGTCCGGAACTGGCGGAAGAGCTCCCTGTTGCCGGGGGAAAAGACCTCGAACCCGGGGAGCGGAGCCAGAAACGCCTCGAAGAACGCGAGCCGCCGAACCCTTGCCGGGTGCCGGGTCATCCAGTCGAAACCCAGCGCCGAGCCCCAGTCGTGGGCGACCACCGTGGCCCGGTCGAGACCGAGCGCGTCGATGAAGGCCTCGAGATAACGGGCGTGGTCCGCGAAGCGGTAGGCCAGCTCCGGCTTCCCCGAGTGGCCCATCCCGATGAGGTCGGGAGCGATGCAGCGGCCGAGCGGCTCGAGATACGGAAGGATGTTGCGCCAGACGTAGGAAGACGTCGGGTTGCCGTGGAGGAGGAGGATCGGCGCACCGGCCCCGCGATCGACGTACGCCATTCGGGACCCGAGGACCTCGACCTGGTGCAGTTGCTGCTCGACTCGAGCGCCGGCGGTGCTCATGCCTTCACCTCCGGCGTCCCGAGGCGGCGGAGCTGGAGGCGCAACGCCTCCACCAGGTCTCTCCGGCTCCGAACGGATGGATCGCTCCGGAAGAACGCGGTGACCCGGCGTGCCTCCCCGATCGCCGCGAGGTGCTGACGGGCCTCCGGCAAGCCTCCCTCGCTCAGCTCGAGCCGGCCGGGCACCACCCGCCCGAGCTCGAGCGCCCGAGAGAGACGCCGGTGACACCGGCAGGGCGCCGCGGGGTTGTAGACGCCGCACTCGGAAGAGAGGAACCGCTGGAGAGAGGCCCGGGCGCGGCTCAGGCGCTTCCGGAACGCCGGCCTCTCGATGCCGAGGACCTCCGCCGCTTCCTCGGACGAGAGCCCCAGCAGATCCCCGAGGGTGAAGGCGATGCGTTCCTCCGGCCCGAGGCACTGGAGCATCGCGCGGCTGCACACCATCTTCAGCTCGCGGAGGAGCACCGCGTCCTCGGCGCGTTCCGGTGCCTGGGGCTCGCGCCCGGACTCGAGGTCCTCGCGCATCGCCTGAAAATCCATGGGGACCTCACCCGCGCGCTGGCGGGAGAGGTCGAGGATCCGGTTCACCGCGATTCGCCAGGCCCAGGTCGAGAAGCGGGACTCGCTCCGGAACTGCCCGAGGTGGGTGACGATCCGGAGGAGTGCTTCCTGCGTCGCGTCCTCGGCGTCGGCGCGGTGGCGGAGCATGCGCACCGCAAGGCCGAAGATGGGGTCCTGGAGCGCGCGGAGGAGCGCGTAGAGCGCGTCACTGTCACCCGCGGCAGCGCGGCGGAGGACCTCGGGATCGGGGTCCTGGAGCTTTCGAGAGAGGGTCATGCACCGTTGGACTGCCCGCGCGCTTCACCTGTGACCGAGGCCCTCAGGTCGGGTTCGGGCCGAGCCGCAGCGCGTGCTCGACGGCTTCCGCCGCGGTCTCCGCCCGGACGATGTCCCGGCGTGCGATGCCCGACCTCGACAGCTCCCAGGTGTCGATCCCGACCACCGGCTTCCCGGTCTTCAGCGCCAGGGCGATCTCCGACAGGGTTCCATACTCCCCTCCGACGGCGATGAGGACGTCCGCGGCCCGGACGACGAGCGCGTTCCGGGCCTCGCCGAGTCCGGTGGGGATCGCCACGTCCACCCAGGGGTTCGCCTCATTGCGATCGGACCCGGGGAGAATGCCGACCGTCGTGCCGCCCTCCGACTTTGCCCCGCGGCAGGCGGCCTCCATCACTCCGCCAAGCCCACCACAGACGACGACCGCTCCACTCCTCGCAAGAAGCCGTCCGACTTCCTCGGCGAGCGCGGCGACCCGGGTATCCGGCGCACCCGCTCCCACGACCGCAACGTGACGTCGCCCGGCCATCGGGAGCAATCATGCACCGGGCGCGTGGCCGAAGATCGAGCGTCGAAAGCACGCCGGTGCTAGTTCTCGGCCGATGCCCGTCATCGTGCTCGAATCGACCCTGACGTGTCCGGTTTGCCGCCACTCCAGGCGCGAGACGATGCCCAGCAACGCATGCCAGTGGTTCTACGAGTGCCAGCGCTGCCAAACCGTCCTCGAGCCGAAGGCGGGTGACTGCTGCGTCTACTGCTCGTACGGTTCGGTGCCTTGCCCACCGATCCAGGAGCGCGGCAAGGCCGCCGGCTCTACGAGCTGACGACCCGAGTCTCGAGGAAAGCGCGGCCTCGGCCGCTACGCCGCGATGCTCGGTCCGGCCTGCGGGGTGACGGGTCGGGCCTGTATCCGCTGCTTGTACTCATCGGCCGGAACGACGAACTCCGGGTCGCCCGCGTGCAGCCTGGCCGCTTCCTTCGGCCCGCGGGGCCGGAGCACTGCCTTCGGCTTGAACCTCCGGAAGGCGAACGCCTGCTGCACCGCGATGTTCTGCGGCCACGCGACGTCCAGGCCGTAGCTCTCCGGCTTCCGACCTTCCGGCAGGTAGGCAGTCCCCAGCAGCCAGTCCCAGAACGAGAACTTCGTGGCGAAGTTCACGTCGTGGATCTCCCGGGCATGGTGCCAGCGGTGCATGTACGGACCGTTGATCACCCACTTCAGCATCCCCATGTCCCAGTCGATGTTGCTGTGGATCCACATCCCCCAGCAGGCATCGATGACCGACTTGATGGCCGCCACCTCGGGGGACATGAACAGGATGATCGGCGCCAGCTCGGCCGTGCCGGTGATCGTGTTCTCGATGACGTGCCCGCGCGAGCCGCCCACCCAGTCGACATCCGGTGTCGAGTGATGGGCCTCGTGGATGCGCCACAGATACGGGTTCACGTGCATCCACCGATGGAACAGGTAGATGAACAGGTCGTGGGTGAGCAGGGACACCAGCACCTGGAGGACCAGGGGCCATTCGCGGATCCCCCGCGTCTGGCTCCAGCCGGTGAGGTGGTCGATGCCGGGGATGACGAACCTGGCCGCCAGGAACCCCATCAGCACCGAGAACACGGTGCTGAACCAGAGCAGGTCCGTCCAGAACTCGCGACGCAGGAAAGGCTGCCGCTCGTACGGGAACCGGCGCTCGAGGGCGATCATCAAGAACGCCCAGAGGACGATGAGGGCCGTGGGGAGCAAACCACCTGGAGTTATCAACGTGATACGCGGTGCGCAGCAAATTTCGCACGCCTGGGCCAGCCCCCCTGGACGTCGACTTGACGTGGGCCTCTTTGCCGGTGAAAGGGGTGGAGTCCCCCTGCGATGACCGTCCCGTTTTCCCTACTCGCAGCGCTGGCTGGTGCGGTGGCTGCGGCAGCCTGGGTCCGTACCCCGGAGTACGACCGTCCGCGCATCTACCCCCGCGAGCCCGAGCTCTGGGCCGGCATCACCGGCAAGCCGGCCGCGCTCCGCCATGCCCTCGGCACGTTGCTCTTCTGGGCGGTCGCCGCCTTCGGGCTGGGGCTCGGCGGAACGGTTGCATCCGCGTTCGCCCCTGGTGACCCGGAGCTCGCGCTCGCGGTGGGTCTGGCCCTTGGCGCGCTCCTCTCGCTCTGGACCGCGCGGCGGATGCTGCGGGTGGGTCCGGGCGCGATGCGGATGATGCCCCGGCTGCCCAAGACGCCGGTGGGTCGGGTGCCCCGGGTGCTGTTCGTCTGTGGCTCTCCCAACCAGACCGGCCAGATGGTGCAGATTGCGCGCGCCCTGCCCGAACTCGAGGCCTGGTTCACCCCCTACTATTCGGACTGGCTGCCCTACGAGGCGATCCTCAAGCTCGATGGCTTCGAGCCGGCGATCCACGGCCACAAGCGCCGTGGCATCTGCGCCGACGAGCTGAACCGGCGGGGGCTGCGCATCGACCTCGGTGCCGAGCGGAACGACTACGACCTCTGGGTCTGTCCCAACGATGCGATCATCCCCGTCGGGCTCTCCCGCATCCCCTGGGTCCTGGTCCAGGAAGGCATCATGGAGCAGCCCAACTGGCGCACCTGGGTGTGGCGCAAGACCGGGCTGATGCCCCGGGGCATCGCGACCACTGCCGTGTTCGGGCTCACCAAGCAGTACGAGAAGTTCTGCGTCGCCAGTGAGGGATACCGGAAGCAGTTCCTCGCCGAGGGCATCTCGCCGGACAAGCTGGTCGTGACGGGGATCCCGAACTTCGACGACTTCGCCCGGTTCAGCGACAACGATTTCCCGCATCACGGCTACGTGCTGGTCTGCACCAGCGACGGGCGGGAGACGATGATGAAGATCGACCGACCGGCGCTGCTGAGGAGGTCGGTGGAGATGGCAGCTGGTCGCCAGCTCGTCTTCAAGCTCCACCCCAACGAGAACGTGGAGCGGGCCACCCGCGAGATCCTCGCGGTCGCCCCCGACGCGCTGGTCTTTGCCGACGGGAACGCCGAGGAGATGGTGGCCAAATGCGACGTGCTCATCACCGAGCACAGCTCGCTCACCTTCTGCGGTCTGGCCCTGGGCAAGGAGGTCCACACCAACCTCCCCCTGGAACAGGTGGAGGCGCTCCTGCCGGTACAGAACCGTCGCGCCGCCGAGGAGATCGCGGACGTGCTACGGGAGGTCCTGCGCGCTCGGGGCCGGGGACTCCAGGAGAGCGCGGGCGCGCAGCGAATCGCCTCCTGACGGAGAGAAAGAGCACGATGGGCATCGAGGACTTCAAGAACGGCACCGGACAGCGGCTGTACGCGCGGGCGAAGCAGATTCTCCCCGGCGGCGCGCAGCTCCTCGGCAAGCGGGCCGAGATGTACCTGCCGGATCTCTGGCCCGCGTACTACTCGCGCGCCTCGGGTTGCGAGGTGTGGGACCTGGACGGCCGCCGCTTCCTGGACTTCACCATGGTGGGCATTGGCGCCTCGACCCTCGGCTACGCCGACCCGGACGTGGAGAAGGCGGTCGTGGACGCGGTGAAGTCCGGCCCGATGTGCACCCTCAACCCGCCCGAGGACGTCGGCCTCGCGGAGCTGCTGCTCGACCTCCACCCGTGGGCGGACATGGTGAGCTACGCCCGGAGCGGCGGCGAGGTGATGGCCAAGGCGGTGCGCATCGCCCGTGCCGCCACCGGCCGGGACGAGATCGCCTTCTGCGGCTACCACGGCTGGCATGACTGGTACCTCTCGGTGAACCTGGCCGGCGGCGACGACCTCAAGGGTCACCTGCTCCCCGGGCTCGAGCCGCTGGGGGTTCCCCGGGGGCTCACCGGGACCACCCACCCCTTCGCCTACGGCGACCTGGACGCGCTCCGGAAGATCGTCGAGGCCCGGGGCAACAAGCTCGCCGCCATCGTGATGGAGCCCGTGCGGGGCGCGGGTCGCATCCCCGGATTCCTCGAGGGCGCGCGGGAGATCGCGACGAAGAACGGCTCGGTGCTCCTCTTCGACGAGATCACCGCGGGCTTCCGGATGAACACCGGCGGTGCGCACCTGGTGTACGGCGTCGACCCTGACATGGCGACCTACGCCAAGGCGCTCTCCAACGGCTTCGCCATGGCGGCCATCGTCGGTCGCAAGTCGGTCATGGAGGCGGTGCAGAGAACCTTCATCTCCAGCGCCTACTTCACCGAGCGGGTGGGCCCGGCGGCGGCGCTCGCCTCGACCACCAAGCACCGGAAGATCGACGCCGGCAAGACGCTCACCGAGATCGGCACCCGGGTGCAGGCCGGCTGGAAGAAGGCTGCCGAGCGCACCGGAGTTCCCCTCACCGTCAGCGGCATCCCCGCGCTGGCCAGCTTCGGCTTCCAGGACCCCGACGCGCCGGCGCTCATGACCCTCTTCATCCAGGAGATGCTGGGCCGCGGCTTCCTCGCCTCCGACCGCTTCTACCCGACGGTCCGGCACGAGGAGCAGCACGTCTCGGCGTACCTCGACGCGGTCGAGGCAACGTTCGGGAAGGTCGCCGACGCCCGGGCCAAGGGCGACGTGCGCTCGCGCCTGCTCGGGCCGGTGAAGCACACCGGCTTCGCCCGGCTGGCCTAGGCGGCGGCTGGTCTACTTGGGGGGCGCCTTGCGCTCGTGCTCGGGAACCCGGGTGCGCGAGGCGTCCACCGTCTTCAGCTCGCCGAGGTGGTGCCGGTACCAGTTCACCCCGGCGAACTTCTGGTTCAGGGCGAAGACCTCGGGGTGCGCCTCCAGGTAGTCGAGGATCGACTGGAGGGAGAAGGGCGGCTTCCCCTCGACGTGGAGCGCCTCGTACACGCGGCGGATGAGCTCGTAGTCCTCGGCGTAGTCGATGGTCAGCCGGTGCGTCATCTGGAGGTCGCGGTCCCAGACCACGTTCTTCAGCTTGAACCGCTCCGGCCGTTCCCAGATGAACGGGGTGGTGTGCTCTCGCTCCATGGGCTTGGTGGCCTCGCGCCAGGCGGTTTCGAGCACGTCGCGCTTCACCACCTCCACGTCGTACCCGTCCGGCCAGGTCGCCGGATGGAGGTTGGAGACGTAGTCGCAGGACGGGTCCTCGAGGAACGCTCCGATGATCCGATCCACCACCGCCGGGTCGATGAGCGGGCAGTCGGAGGGGATCTTCGAGACCGCGTCGCAATCGGTGGTGCGCAGGGCGGCGATGTGCCGGTCGAGGAGGTCCGTGGGATGACCGCGCACGCAGGCGACGCCGGCCCGCTTCGCCAGATCCACCACCGGGTCGTCCGAGCTCGCGGTCGTGGTGGCGACGATGATCTGCGCGGGAGTCTTCGCCGCCTCGAGCCGCTCCAGCATGCGGACCAGCAGAGGCTTTCCGGCGAGCGGCATCAGCACCTTGCCGGGAAGACGCGTGCTGCCAGTGCGTGCCTGAACGACGACCAAGACCTTCAAGGCGTTCCTCCGGAACCGGGCGAGAGAGCCCGCGGCGGACTTCTAGCCCACCAGGCGCCCCGCCGCCGCGAAACAGTCACTCGCGGTGACCGGCCTGGTGAGAGCGAGCTCGCGGCGGCGGCGGCCCTGGACAGCCCCGAGCGTCCACCAGCGGAACACGGAAGTGTCCTGCGGACGTCTGCCTGCCGCTCTTTCTCCTCGAGCTGGGAACCAACGTCCAGGCCACCCACTGCGAGCCGCTCGTGTGGACCCGGAGCACGCGGCAGGACCTGCTTGGCGGCCGCTGGCCGGAGCTGCATGGTTTCTCCTGGTGGAGCGAGACGCACGGACTCGTCATGAGCGTTCCCGAAGCCCCGGAGCTGCGAACCATTTTCCACGACGTCCTCAATGGCCCACTCGGGCCGAACCTGCAGGACCGGCCGATCTTCCGCTGATGAGGGAACCGGGCCGCCGCGCCCCGCTCATCGGGTGCACCCGACGCAGGACGCCGGGCTGCTCGAGAGCGCTCGCGTGAGACCTTCGTCCAATTCACGGTCGCCCGGCACGACTGCGATGGGTCATGCCATCCGGGGCCGGGGCGAGCGGTCATCCCTCCGGGCCGAACCGGCTCAGGAGGGGAACCCATGAAGGCGCTGTTCACGATGGTCCTGTTCGTCGGTGTCTCCGCTCTCGCCCAGACGCCGGGCGCCACGCCCGGCGCCGATCAGCCGACGGTCCAGACCCCGACCCGGGCACCCCCACTGACGAAGGAGCAGCTCGAGAAGCTCCGCGCCGAGTTCCGCGCCGGGAAGAGTGACCTCATCGCGAAGAATGTCTCGCTCACCCCGGACGAGGCCGCGAAGTTCTGGCCGCTCTACAAGCAGTACGATGCAGCCGGGAAGGCCCTGAACGACAAGCGGTTCGACCTGCTCATGAAGTATCTCGACGCCGGCGAGAAGGCCGATCCGGCGATGGCCGCGAGCGTGGTGAAGGCCAGCCTCCAGCGCGACGTCGACCTCGCCAAGCTGCGGATTGACTACGCGCCGCGGTTCGCGAAGGTTCTCCCGAAGGCGAAGGCCATGCGGTTCCTCCAGGTCGAGCGCGCGCTCACGCTCATCGCGGACGCGAAGCTCGCGGCCATGGTCCCGCTGGCCCCCTGGTATCCCTGGCCTCCGCTGGAGGAATGAATCCGGCCTAGAGCACGCCCCAGCCGCCGGGGTCCTCGTAGATGATCCGGACCTCGGACTCCGGCGCGGGCGGGCGGGGGATATCGCGGCGAACGCTGGGGAC
>DASROG010000184.1:0-4933 GCA_035646995.1 Myxococcaceae bacterium | reverse complement strand
CTTCGGGGCGAGGGGTTCGTCGCCGAAGTCCAGATCTTGAAGAGGATTGACGTCTTCCGGTGCGCCGGGCATCGCCTGAACGGGCAGACTACCTGTCCTCCGGGGGTTTCCCCAAAAGCCGCCAGCCCGACGAGGCCCCATCCCACATGCCCTCCCGCCACCGACTCGACAACGGCCTCACCGTCCTCCACGAGCACCAGGGGGCCGCGCACGTCGTGGCCTGGCAGATCTGGGTGAACGTGGGGGGTGCCGACGAGGGCCCGGACGAGGCCGGCCTGGCGCACCTCCACGAGCACATGCTGTTCAAGGGGACCGAGCGCCGCGGGCCCGGGGAGATTGCCCGCGACATCGAGGCACATGGCGGCGAGGTCAACGCGTGGACCTCGTTCGACCACACGGTCTACCACACGGTCATGGCGTCCCAGTTTGCCTGGGAGGGGCTGGACGTGCTGGCCGACGCGGTGCGGTTCCCCCGCTTCGATCCCACCGAGCTCGCCCGCGAGTGCGAGGTGGTGGTGGAGGAGATCAAGCGCGCCGAGGACGCCCCCGCCCGCCGGGCCTCGCGCGACCTGTTCCGGGAAAGCTACCAGGTGCACCCGTACCGGCTCCCGGTGCTGGGGACGCCGGAGAGTGTGCGCGCCACCACCCGCGAGCGCATCCTCGACTTCTACCGGCGGCACTACACCCCCGAGGCGATGACGCTGATCGCGGTGGGCGATGCCTCGCTCGCCTCGGTGCGCGCCTGGGCCGAGGAGCTGCTGGGCGGCGACTGGCGACGACCGCGCGCGCCAGGGCGCCACCGCGCGGAGGAGCCGGGCCGGACCGGCCGGCGCATTCACCTCGTGCCGGACGAGGCGAAGGAAGCCTGGCTGAACGTGTCCTTCGCCATCCCCGCTGCGAACCACGAGGACGTGCCGGCGCTGGACGTGCTGGCGATGGTCGCCGGACAGGGCGAGACCAGCCGGCTCTTCCGGCAGGTGAAACGTGATGCGCGGCTGGTCAACGAGATCAGCGCCTATGCGTACACCCCGGTGGACCCGGGCCTGTTCGGCGTGGGAATGACGCTCCCGGGGGAGAAGGTGCGCCCGGCGCTCACCGAGTCGCTGCGCACGCTCGCGCAGCTGACCACCGCGCCGCCGACGGAGGAGGAGCTCGCCACCATCAAGGCCCTGGTGGAGAGCGAGGCGGTCTACGCCCGCGAGACGGTGCAGGGCCTGGCCCGGAAGCTGGGGCACTACGAGACCACGCTCGGCGGCTACGAGGCCGAAGAGAAGTACCACGCGCGGGTCGCGGCCCTGACCCCGGACGCGGTCCTGCAGGTGGCCCGGCGCTACGTCGACTTCGACCGCGCGGTGGTGACCAGCCTGCTTCCGGCGGGCGCGCAGCTGACCGAGGCCGAGGTGCACGCGGCGCTGGACGAGGCGCGCCGGGAACCGGGCGTGACCACCCCGGCGCGGCGCGCGCAGACGGTACCGGCCGCGGGGATGCCGAAGCTCAAGGGGACCGGGCCCGAGGCGGGGAAGGTCGTCCTCGAGACTCTGCCCAACGGCGCGCGGCTGATCCTCCGGGAAGAGCGGGCCACGCCGCTGGTGGCGATGCGCGCGGCCTTCGTGAGTGGGCTGCGCTTCGAGACCGAGGACACCAACGGTCTGACCACCCTCCTCTCGCGGATGCTCACCCGCGGGACCAGCTCGCTCGGCGCGGAGGAGATCCAGCACCTGATGGACGCCTGCGCCGGCTCGATCGCCGGAGCGGGGGGCCGGAACTCGGTCTCCCTCCGCGCGGAGGCGCTTTCGCGTCACTTCGATCGCGCCTTCACGCTCTTCGCCGACTGCCTGCTCGACCCGGTGTTCCCCGACGAGGAGCTGGAGCGCGAGCGGAGCCTGCTCCTTCAGGAGATCGTCGCCCGGGAGGACCGGCCGTCCTCGCTCGCCTTCGACACCTTCTCCCGGACGCTGTTCGAGCATCACCCGTACCGGATGCCGCAGCTCGGCGAGCGGGCCACGGTGGAACGCCTCGGCGCCGAGCAGCTGCGCGCCCACCATCGCCGCTTCCACGATCCATCCCGGATGGTGCTCGCGATCATCGGCGACGTGAACGGGGCGCAGGTACTGGAACGGGCCCGGACGCTGTTCGGCGCCGCGGGCGAGGAAGCGCGGCAGCTTCCCGAGATCGCGCCTGAGCCGCCGCCGACCGAGCGCCGCCGCGTCCACCGGACGCTGGCCCGCGCACAGGCGCACGTGGTGCTCGGGTTCCAGGGGCTCACGCTCTTCGACGCCGACCGACACGCGCTGGAGGTGCTCTCCACGGTGCTCTCGGGCATGGGCGGCCGGCTCTTCACCGAGCTTCGCGACAAGCGGAGCATGGCCTACGCCGTGACCAGCATGGCCGTGGAGGGGATCGACCCCGGGTACTTCGCGGTCTACATCGGCACCAGCCCCGACAAGCGCGAGGCGGCCGAGGCCGGCATGGAGGCCGAGCTCCGGAGGCTCCTCGACGAGCCGGTCACGCCCGATGAGCTGGAGCGAGCGAAGGCCCATCTGGTGGGTGCTCACGAGATCGGCCTGCAGCGCAACGCCGCCCGTGCGGCGCTGCTCGCGCTGGACGGCGCCTACGGGCTCGGGCTGGACAACTTCGAGCACTACGACGAGCACATCCAGTCAGTGACCGCCGACGACGTCCTGCGAGCCGCCCGGCGGGTCATTCAGCCGGAGCGCGCGGTGGTGGCGGTGGTCGGTCCATGAGCGCGCCGGCGCTCCTGCTCTGGGACGGCGACTGCAGCTTCTGCCGCCGCAGCGTCGAGTGGGCGGAGCGCCGGGACGACGGTCATGCCTTCCGGGCCGTCCCGTACCAGCAAGCACCCTCGCCGCCGATGACTCCCGAGCTGCGTCTCGCCTGTGCGCGCGCGGTCCACGTCCTGACCCCCGAGGGCGAGGTGCTCCGGGCGGGCCGCGCGTGTCTCTGGGTGCTACAGCGAATCGGCCACCCGGTCCTCGCGCGGCTGCTGGCGCTGGCGCCGCTGGTGTGGGTCGTCGAGCTGGGCTACTGGCTCGTGGCCCGGAACCGCCGGTTCGCCTCGCGGGTGCTGTTCCGGAGAGGAGCGGAGCGATGATCTGCCTGGCAGTCACCTACGTCGTCCTGCCCAATCGCGAGGACGAGGCGATCGACCTCTTCACCAAGCTGACCGAGGCCACTCTCCAGGAACCGGGGTGCCGGATGTACCAGGTGCACCGGAGCCGGCAGGAGCCGCGCCGTTTCTTCCTCTACGAGCAGTACGACGACGAGAAGGCGCTCGAGGCGCACCGGGCGGCCCCGCACTTCGAGCAGTACGTGCAGCGCGGGCTGTTCCGCATCATCGAGAGTCGCACGCCGGACACCTGGATCCCCCTTCAGCTCCCCGGGCGACGTTGGTGAGCGCCGCCTCGCTGACCCTGGACGTGCCCGAGCCCGAGGCGGAGCGAGTGGAGGCGCTCCTCTGGGACGCGGGTGCCACCGGGCTGGAGATCCGGGACCGCGAGGCGCCAGCGATGCCCGGTGTGCGAGGGCCATCGCCGGGTGAGGCAATCGTCGTGGCGTGGTTCGAGGGCCGGGAGGCGGCCGAGGCCGCGCTGTCCGACGTGCGGGAATGGGTGCCGGTCGCGCGCGCCGCGGTCGACGTGGCGCCGGAGACCGACTGGTCCACGGCCTGGCGCTCGCAGATCCGGTCGACGCGGGTGGGGCGACTCTGGGTCGGCCCATCGTGGGAGACGGCGCCGGAGGGGACGGTGGCGCTCACCATCGAGCCGAAGATGGCCTTCGGCACCGGCGACCACCCGACGACGGCGTTGTGCCTGGCGGCGGTCGAGGCCTACTGCGCCGCGCATCCGGGCGCCTCGGTGCTCGACGTGGGGACCGGGACCGGGGTGCTCGCCCTGATGGCCCGGAAGCTCGGGGCCGGGCGCGTCGTCGGTGTCGACAGCGATCCGATGTCGGTGACGCTGGCCCGGGAGAACGCGGCGGTGAACGGCATCACCGGGGTCGAGCTCTCCGGAGCGAGGCTCGACGCGGTGGAGGGCCACTTCGACCTCGTGCTGGCGAACATCCTCGCCAACACGCTGGTGGAGCTCGCGCCGGCGCTGGTCCGGCACGCGCGGGACCGACTGGTGCTCGCGGGCGTGCTCGTCCCCCAGGAGGAGGAGGTCCGCGAGGCATTCGAGCGGGCGGGCGCCGTGTTCGACGGTGTGGCTCGCAGCGGCGACTGGGTTCGACTCGACTTCCGCCGCTCCTGACCGAGCATGTTCCGGGTCCGCCTCGATGTCCCCTCCCCCGTTCCCGAGCGCCTCCGGGTCGAGGGACACGCACTGCACCACCTGCGGGTCGCCCGGGTTGTCCCTGGCGAGGCGGTGGAGGTCTTCGATGGGCGCGGCAGAGCGTGGGCGGCCCGGCTCGAGTCGCTGGACGCGAGGGAGGCGGTGCTCCGGCTGGGGGAGGAGCGCCGCGGCGCGACCGGGCGCACGGTGGTGCTCATCCAGGGGCTTCCAAAGGGGGACAAGCTGGACTGGGTCCTCCAGAAGTCGACCGAGCTCGGCGTGACCGAGGTGTGGCCGGTGGTGACCGCGCGCTCGGTGGCGCGGCCCAGGCCGGAGGCGCTGGCGGCACGGCACGCGCGCTGGTTCCGGATCATCGAGGAGGCGGCGCGACAGTCGGGCCGGGCCGACGTGCCGGAGGTGCTGCCGCTCCGGCCGCTCGATGAGGCGGTGCGCGGGCTGCCCGCGGGCATCCGACTCCTCGTGCTGGACGAGGACGAGCGCACCGAGCGCCTCGGCCAGGCAGCTGGAGAAGGGCCGGTCGGGCTGGTGGTGGGCCCCGAGGGCGGGCTCGCGCGCAGCGCCTCCACCTCCTCGCGCGCGGCGGGAGGCATCCCCGTCTCGCTCGGTCCGCTGGTGCTCCGGAC
>DASROG010000183.1:0-4166 GCA_035646995.1 Myxococcaceae bacterium | reverse complement strand
GTCCCGGGCCGGGCGCATCTGCCGCGCCGGCTCGGGGACCGTGGCAGGCGGCCGGGAGGAATCTCACTCCTCGACGATCGAGGTCACCTTCGCCAGCACCTCGTCGAGCACCGCGCGGAGCTTCCGCATGACTCCCGGGCTCAGCCGGCCGCGGCGGGCGGCGCGCCGGAGCACACGGAACAGCTGCGCCGCGCGCTGCATGAGATCCGCAAGGTCCTCGGCGCTCTCTGCCCAGCTCGAGGCCCCGGAGCGCTCGTAGAAATCCTCCACCTCCGAGCGGTGGTCTTGAAGATCCTTCTGTCCCTCCAGGGTGATGGCGTAGATGCGTCGCCCGTCGTCGTCCGTCCCGCGGACGTGCCGCAGCTCCTCCAGCATCTGGAGGGTGGGGTAGATGACCCCCGGGCTCGGCCGATAGGTCTGCCCGCTCCGCTCCTCGATGGTCTGCATGATCTCGTACCCGTGGCGGGGCTGCTTCTCCAGCGCATCCAGCACCAGGTAGCGGACCGCGCCTCGCTCCGCGCGCGGCGGCGGACCACCGAACATCTCCCACCAGTCGCCCCGTCCGCCGCGGCCGCGCCTGCCCCACGGGCCTCGTCCCATGAACCTCCCGGGGTGCCAGCCCCAGGGCTCTCCGTGGCTCATCGGTCGCTCCTTGCCGGACTTCCCGGCGTGGTCGACACATCGCGTCGATGCATCGACGCGATATATCTACTTAGCCCGTCTCGAGGCCGCACGCCAGGCGGCTCGCGGGGCGCCGCAAGTCCAGGGAACGGGCGGCCCGGGGTCTCGCGAGGGGTGCCGCTCAGCCGCGGTGGACGCTGCGGTCGCGGCCAGCCTGCTTGGCGCGGATACACGCCGTCTCGGCCGCCTCGAGCAGGTTGCCCCAGGGCTCGGCAGGCCGCAGCGCCGCCACGCCCACGCTCACCGTCGCGCTCACGCACCGGTCCGCCCGCGCCGCGCCGCGAAGCCGGTCGGCGAGCGCACAGGCCCGCGGAAGCGCCCAGCCCGGGAGCAGCAGCCCGAAGGTGTCCGCCCCCAGCCGCCCGATGGGTCCGGCTCCGCTGCTCTCCGAGGAGATGCGCTGGGCCAGCGCCTCCAGGCAGCTGTCCGCCGCCAGGTCGCCGCGCACGTCCCGGAGCGCCTGGAAGTCGTCCACGTCCACCACCATGAGGCTGCAGGGCTGCGCCGCCCGGCGGGCCACCTGCACCGCGAAGTCCAGCTCGCGCTCGAACGCCCCGCGCGTGTAGACGCCAGTCTCGAGATCCAGCTCGACGACCCGGGCGCTCATGGGGCGGCCGCTCCCGAGGCGGCCCGGGTCTTGGCCGCGGCCCGGGCGAAGCCGTCGTACTGCCGGAGCGCCGCCTCCCCCACCATCTGGATGTGGTGGTTGTTGAGCCAGGCGGTCACCGGCGCGGCCACCAGCGGCATCGCCCGGCCCAGCGAGGTGAAGCCACCCTTCTGCGCAACCACCGCGGCCACCTTCCCCAGGACCTTCGGTCCGGAGCGCTGCAGCGGACCCACCCCGTTGGCCTCGCCGAGCACGCCGAGCAGCTCGGTCCGTGCCCGCCGGAACCGGAGGTCCACCCCGTAGGCGGTCGCGATGTCGGCCAGCATGCGGATCTGTAGCCAGGCCATGACCACCAGGTCCGCCGGGATGCTCACCAGCCCGAAGACGCCGCTCACCGAGCCGCTCAGAGAGGCGAGGCCCTTCGTCGACTCGATGAGGTGCTGCCCGACCTCCCGCGGGCCCGCGGAGGGGTAGCGGGTCCGGAGCGCCTTCACCCGCCCGCGGGCGCGCTTCGCCTCGAGGCCCACCACGTCCTCCATGCGGAGGGAGGCCAGGCGCTTCAGCGACGACGGCTGGAGCCGCTTCAGGAAGGCGAGGCGTTCGCTGTCGAGCAGTCCCACGGCAGGAGATCCTGGCAGCGGCCCGGTCTCCCCGGCAACGGCCGAGCGAGCCTGACGCGCATTTCGGAGAACGCCGGGCGGGCGGCGCTGATTTCGGCGGAAGTGTGTGTTTCTACGACTGTCCCAGCCGGGAGGCGACGCGGGTCGCCTCCTCGACTGCCCTGGCGAGGACCGAGCGAATCCGGCCGTCCTCCAGGGTGAGCAGCCCGGCGATGGTGCACCCGGCCGGGGTGGTCACCTGGTCCTTCAGCGCCGCGGGGTGCATCCCCGTCTGGAGGACCATCCGGGCCGAGCCCTGGAGCATCTGCGCGGCAATCTCCATCGCCACGTCCCGGCGGAGGCCCATCATCACCCCACCTTCTGCGAGCGCCTCGATGATGAGGTAGGCGAACGCCGGCCCGCTGCTGTTGAGCGCGGTCACCACGTCCATCGACTTCTCCTCGAGCTCGAGGCATCGCCCCACGGTCTGGAAGAGGTGAAGGGCGGTCCGGACGTGCGCGTCCGTGGCCAGCGGGCCGCGCGAGACGATGGTCATCCCCTCGCCGATGGTGCACGGGGTGTTGGGCATCGCCCGGATGAGTGGGCTTTCGGGCAGCCAGCGGCGAATCTGCTCCAGGCGAACGCCGGCCGCGGTGCTCATCACCAGCTTGCCGCGGAGCGCGGCGCGCATCTCGTCGGCGTCGAGCACGGCCTGGAGCTGCTGCGGCTTCAGCGAGACCAGGACCGCGCTCGCCTCGCGCGCGACCGAGAGGTTGTCCACCGTGGCCCGGACGCCGTGCTTCCCCGCCAGCGCCTCGGCCGCCTCCGTCCGGCGCGTGGAGACGGACAGGCGCGCCGGGGAGAGCGAGCCCGAGCGGATGAGCCCGCGCACGATCGCCTCGCCCACCGTTCCACAACCCAGGACGCCCAGGGTACCGTCGTTGTCCAGCATGCCCTCGGACCTAGCACAGCCGGGCACGCGGCCTCCCCTCGGGGACAGCCAGCGCATCGTCGTCAAGCTGGGCACCCAGGTGGTGACCCAGGATGGGCGGTCGCTCGCCCTGGGGCGGCTGATGTCACTGGTGGAAGAGATGGCCCGGCTTCGCCTGGAGGGGAAGCAGGTCCTCCTCGTCTCCAGCGGGGCGGTCGCCCTGGGCATGAAGCAGCTCGGGCTCGCCGACCGGCCACGCTCGCTCGGGCTGCGGCAGGCGTGCGCCGCCGTGGGGCAGGGGCACCTGGTGGGCCTCTACACCTCGGCGTTCGCGCAGTTCGGCGTCACCGCGGCCCAGGTGCTGCTCACCGAGAGTGACCTCGGCGACCGCGACCGGGCGCTCTGCGTCCGGACCACGCTGATGCGGCTGCTCGAGCTGCGCGCGGTGCCGGTGCTCAACGAGAACGACAGCGTCAGCATCCGCGAGCTGGTGGAGCACCGGCGCGCGCGGGGCGAGGAGACCGATGCGCCGGCCTTCGGCGACAACGATGGGCTGAGCGCGCGGGTGGCCATCGGCGTCGACGCGGATCTGCTGGTCCTGCTGACCGACGTGGACGGTCTGTACACCGCCGACCCACGGACCGACCCGGACGCCCGGCGCATCGACGTGCTCGACGCCGAGACCCCGCGTCTCGGCGGGGTGAGCGACGGGGGCACGGGCGGGATGACCAGCAAGCTCGAGGCGGCGCGGCTCGCCAGCCGCGCGGGGGTGACGACGGTCATCGCCTCCGGTGCGGAGCCCGGGGTTCTGCGCCGGCTGCTCTCGGGCGAGGCGGTGGGAACCTGCATTCCTCCGGCCGAGCGACGGGCCGTGCGCCGGCAGCGCATTGCGCTTGCTCCTCATGCCGGTGCGCTCGTGGCCAACGACGGGGCGATGGCGGCGCTGGAGGGTGGTCGGGCCTCGCTCCTTCCCATCGGGGTGGTGGCGGTCGAGGGCGACTTTGGCGAGGGTGAGGTGGTGGAGATCCGCGACGGCTCGGGCCGCGTCCGGGGCCGCGGGCTGGTCAACTACGACGCGAGGGCCTGCCGCGCGTTGCTGGGTCGGCACAGCGACGAGATCGAGGACGTGCTCGGCTGGCGGGGCTACGACGCGCTCGTTACCCGGGACAACCTGGTGCTGGGGTCATGAGCCGCCAGTGGGTGAGGCCGTCCGCCCACGGCGGCAGGCGCGCGGATGGGCATCCCCCGGAGGTCGAGCCCCGCCTGATCGTCCATTCTCACCGGCCGTGGAGTGCCGTCCCGGGCGGCTCCGCGAGTGCCACCTGCGGATCATCTTCGGACTGTCCGG
>DASROG010000182.1:0-5612 GCA_035646995.1 Myxococcaceae bacterium | reverse complement strand
CGCCCCGAGCGCGTCGCTGCCGCTGCCCTGCTCGGTCAAGGCGTAGGCCGCCACCAGCTCGCCGGTGGCCAGCTTCGGCAGCCACTTCGCCTTCTGCGCCTCGGTGCCGAACCAGGCGATGGGAAGCGTGCCGATTCCGACGTGTGCGGCGAAGGTCACGCTCCAGCTCCCCATCAGCCCGTTCGCCTCGGCGAGCAGGAGCGAGGTCGTCTTGTCGCCCCCGAGCCCGCCGAAGCGCTCAGGGACGTCCACCATCAGGAGCCCCAGCTCGCCTGCCCTGGCCAGCAGCGAACGGAGCAGGCCCGGCGTCTTGGCCTCGATGGCGTCCGCCTGGGGGAGCACCTGCTCGCGGCAGAACTGGAGCCCGGTCCGGAACAGCATCCGCTGCTCCTCGGTGAAGGTCTCCGGCGTGGTGATGCGCGTCCCACCGGCCTCCTGAAAGAGGAAACCCCCTCCCTGGGGAACGGTGGCGGGGTGGGTGGGCTGGAGCACGGCGGCCATGAGAGGCACCTCGGGAGGGACTGATTCCGGAGTCAACGGATAACCGAACCGCCCCGCTCTTTCCAGCCCCGGCCTCGGTTCAACGTCGCGCGCCAGCAGGCCGCGGATAGACCAGGCACACCCGCTCGAACAGGGGCTCCTTCGGCCCGGACCAGAACGCCGAGAGCACGGTGCCCACCGCGCGCAGCTCGGTCCCGAACGAGGGCACGAGGCAAGCGTCGGACGCGTGGAACCGTTGCTGGAGCCGCTGGAGCCCCTCGCGGGTGGTGGCCACGTCCAGCCGGCCGCCGCGCACCGGCACCGTGGGGCCGTTCGGGTCCGGGCCCGGGAGCTTCCCGACGCCGCTCACCAGCTCGAGCCCGTCCTGCCGCTGGATGACCCGGAGCTTGCCCGCCTTCGGCTCGTCCAGCCACGCGTCGAACGCGGCCTCGTCGCGCAGCTCCACCGGGAAGGAGACCGCGCCGCCGGGATGCAGGATCCAGGTGGGCACGCTCGCGTCGTCGAGCGCGGCGAGGAGCGGCGCGATCTCCGCCATGTAGGTCGCATCGTCCGGCACCAGCAGCGCGCTGCCCTTGCCGATCGCCGCGAGCAGCGGTCCCACTCCTCCGTCCGCACGCAGCGACGCTGCGGCCGCGCCGGCACGGGCCTCTCCCGCCCCGAACGTCACCCGGATCGCACCGGCGGGGAGGGGTGCGCCCCACACCGGTGAGGGCGACAGCCAGTGTGGATCAGCCCCCCCATCCGCTCCGGCTGCACCGAGCGGCTGCAGCGGCGCGGGCGCCAGCGTGGACAGCGGCGGCGCACTCCGTTCGTCGCACCCCGAGCCCAGCACGCACACCCACGAAATGACGAGAGAGATCGCGCGACGCACGGAACGGCTGCGCAGCATGCCCCATCTCCGCGCGAGGCTCACGCCCCGGCGTGCGGGCACGGGTGCTAGCCTCTACCTTCCAAGGCGTGCCCTCTCCGATCCCGGTCGAGTTCGGCAAGTACCAGCTCCTCGAGCGACTCGCCGTCGGCGGGATGGCCGAGCTCTACCGCGCGCGCTTCGACGCGATGGCCGGGGTGAGCAAGCCGGTGGTGATCAAGAAGATCCTCCCCGCCTTCGCCGGGAGCGAGGCCTTCGTCCGGATGTTCGTCAACGAGGCCCGCATCGCGGTCTCGCTGAGCCACGGGAACATCGCCCAGGTCTTCGACTTCGGGGAGATCGACGGCGACTACTTCCTGGCCATGGAGTACGTGCACGGGCAGCCCCTGAGCCGCGTGCTCCGCCGTGCTCACGCGCTGCACTTCCCGTTTCTCCCCGAACCCATCGCCCTGCAGATCGGCATCGGCATGTGCCGCGGCCTCCACTACGCGCACTCCCGCGTCGACGACCGCGGACGCTCACTGCAGATCGTCCACAGCGACGTCTCCCCCCAGAACGTCCTGCTCGGGTACGCCGGCGAGGTGAAGATCGTGGACTTCGGCATCGCGCGGGCGCGCAACGCGACCGACGCGGCGATGCAGGCCACGGGAGTGAAGGGAAAGTTTCCCTATTTCTCGCCCGAGCAGGCACGCGGCGAGGCGGTGGATTTCCGCACCGACCTGTACGCCACCGGAGTGGTGCTCTACCAGATGCTCTGCGGTCGGCTGCCGCACCTGGGCAAGATGGTGCCGGCGATGCAGAGCATCATCCGCGGCCAGTTCCCGGCGCCGAGGAGCCTCAACCCGCGGCTGTCACCCGAGCTTGAGGCCACGGTGCTCCGGGCGATGGCCTACGCCCCACCGGACCGCTTCGCCTCCGCGCAGGACATGGAGCACGCGCTGGCGGACGCGCTGCACGCGCTCGGCCCTCGGCCCCCGCCGCTGAGCGATTTCATGTCCTTCCTCTTCGAGCCCGAGCTGCTCGCCGAGGGTCTGGAGGTCAGGCTTCCGCGCGCCCTGCTGGAGCAGGTGCCCGAGTGGCGGAAGGGCACGCGGCCGGAGGAGCCCATCGAGGCGGTGCCCTCGGTGACCACCGCGGCGGTGCGCCCTCCGGCGCCGGCGCGGACCGGACCGTGGAAGCTGGTGGCACTGCTCGGGGTGGCGCTCCTTCTGGGGACCGTCCTTGCCGCGGTGCTCGGCCGGGTGCCGACCTTCGAGGTCGAGCTGCTCTCGGAGCCCACCGGCGCGAGCGTGGAGGTGGACGGGATGCCGGTCCCGGGGACCACCCCGCTCCGCATCACCCACCTCGGCGCCGACCAGCCTCACCAGCTGCGCGTGAAGCTGCCAGGACGCTCGGACTGGACGGGGGAGATCACCGGCCGGTCGGGCACCACGGTGCACCTCCGCGCCGAGCTTCCACCGCCGCCGTCGCAGGTCGGCGGGGACTCACCCGCCCCACGCTGACCGGGGGCCCGGCGCACGAAAACGCCCGTCCGCGGCCGGGGTCCGCTCTGGCCCCGGCTTCGCAATGCGAGGGCGCATGCGCCGGACACGGGTCCTGGTGGTCGACGACGAGCCCCTGGTGGCGAGCGCCGCCCGCCGGCTCCTCGCCCGGACGCACGAGGTGCAGGTGGCGCACAACGGTCATGCCGCGCTGGCGATGCTCGGGGACGCCGCGTTCGACGCGGTGCTCTGCGACATCACGATGCCGCACATGACCGGCCCGGAGCTGCACGCGCGGCTCTCGGCGACCCGGCCCGAGGTCGCGAGGCGGATGGTCTTCCTCACCGGAGGCGTCCTCGATGGACGCGCCGAGCAGTTCCTCCGGGAGCATGCCCGCTGGTGCATGGGAAAGCCGTTCGACCCAGGAGCCCTCCTCGCGCTGGTCGCCGAGCGCATCGCCAGCGCGGATGCCCTCGCGCCGTGGCGCGGGATGGTGTAGGCCCTCGCCCTCGACATGGCCGAGACAGCTCAGGCCCTGACGCTCGCCGTCGGGGACCGCGTCGTCTACCCGAATCAAGGCGTCTGCCGCGTGACCAGCGTGGAGTCCAAGGAGGTCGCCGGGCAGACGCTCACCTTCGTCACCATGAAGCGCGAGGAGGACGGCGCGGTGGTGATGGTGCCCGAGGCGAAGGTTCGCTCGATCGGTCTGCGCAAGGTGGCGGGCCGCGCGGACGTGGAGCGGGTGTTCTCCTTCCTCCGCTCGGACAGCGACAAGGCGAACCTGGACTGGAAGCAGCGCGCGCGCACCAACGTGGAGCGGATGAGCCAGGGGGGGCTGATGGGCCTCGCCGAGGTGGTGAAGGGGCTTCAAGTCCTCTCCGAGCTCCGGCCGCTGCCCACGAAGGAGCGAGAGCTCTATGACAACGCGCGGCACCTCCTGGTCGCCGAGCTGGCGGCGAGCCTGAACACCGCCGAGGTGGACGCCGAGGACTCGGTGGACCTGGTGCTCTTCCCGCCGGGCCGCGAGCGGCCGAAGCGGACCGCCGAGGAGTTCCGGAGCGCAGCGGGCGACGAGGACGGGATCGAGCTCGGCGAAGACCTGCTCGAGCTCGGCGGCGAGATGGAGCTCGGGCCGGAGGGAGAAGGCGGGTCCGGAGAGGCGGAAGCGGAGGCAGAGGTGGCCGAGCCCGCACCGAAGGCGAAGGGCGGGGCGAAGAGGAAGGCCGAGAAGAAGGCACCGGCGGAGAAGAAGCCCGCGGCGGAGAAGAAGGCTGCGGACAGGAAGGCCGCACCGAAGAAACCCGCGAAGGCCGAGAAGAAGGCGGCGGCGAAGCCGGAGAAGAAACCGGCGGGCAAGCCTGCCGCGAAGAAGTCCCCCGCGAAGCCGGCGAAGAGGAAGTAGCCCGAGGAGAGACGACCGTGATCCGCCTGGTGACGCTGGACGCGTACGACCCGAAGGTCATCGACCGGCTCTGCAAGATGCTCTACACCGCGTTCGGCGTCGGGTGCGAGCACGCCGGCGACATGCCATTGCCCGCGGGCCAGCACGAGCCGTTCGACGCGCAGGAGCTGCTGAAGGCCCTCCCCAGCCCGCGGGCGTACGCGGACGACAAGATCCTGTACCTGACCTCGCGCAAGCTGAAGCCGCGATCGGTCATCTCCGGGGACGTGCCCTGCTCGGGCTTCACGAACCAGAACGGCCCCCGGGCCCTGGTGTCGAGCGCGGCGGTGAAGGACCCGGAGGCCGGGCTGAAGCAGATCGCCCGGCACGCGATGCACCAGCTGGGGCACACCTGGGAGCTGCATCACTGCCTGGACCCGCGGTGCGCGATGTACCCGCCCTGGACGCTCAACTACGACGCCGGCGACACCTTCTTCGAGACCTTCTGCCGGGACAAGAGCGAGCAGAGGATCCGGCTCGCGAAATCGTAGGCCGTCACTCCTCCGGCTGGTAGACGGTGAAGACGAGGTCTGCGCCGAGTTCGACGAGCAGCGCGATCGACACGCGAGAGACGGCGAACCGAAGCGGGTGCCGGTCGGGCGGCCCCTCCACCCCTACGTTCATCGTCCGGCGAGCGAGCCGGTCCCATACCTCGCGCGCCTTGGGGGAGAGGCCACGGACGAGCGTGGCGAACCCGGCTAGGGCCTCGTCGGTGGACCGTGGCCCCGGCCAGCCCGTCGCGAGCTCGAATGAGACGAAGGACTCTGTTCGATTGAGCTCGGTCACGAGCTCGCCGAGCTCTCGGACGAGAGGCTCGATCTCGACCGTAAAGGTCAGGTCGAGGTCGACATTCAGGAAGTTCTTCTCCCCGTCGCTCGTCTGCTGCATTCACTCCGACACACCAGATCGGGCCGGCGAGCGCAAAGCGAGCCGACCCGAGTCTCACGCCGCGGACGCGATCCGCGGCTCAGAGGGTGACTCGGCAAGCCGTTCAGCGATCCTTTCGGCGACGTACCTCGCGTCCCGTCCCACGCCGTGGACCATCGTGGAGGACATCGCGAACAGGAAGTGCAGCCCGACGAAGTAGAGCCCCGGCGCCTCGCGAACGACCCCGCGGAACTGGCGCGGCTCACCCTGCTCGTCGAAGACCGGGAGGTTCACCCAGGAGTGGCCGGGGTGGTACCCGGTGCACCAGATCACGTTCGTCGCGTCGAGCACCGTGCCGTCCTCCAGCACCGGCCGGCCGCCCTGCACGCCGGCCACCCGGCCCACGCGCTCGACGCCGGCCGCCGCCAGGTGCCTGGGCAACGTACGGATGAGG
>DASROG010000181.1:0-12316 GCA_035646995.1 Myxococcaceae bacterium | reverse complement strand
GGTCCGGGTGGCGAGCCAGCTGGGGGTGGGGACCACATTCACCGTGGTGCTCCCCGTGGGCTAGCCGGGCGGGGTGCCGTCCCCCCGCCCGTGGTCACCGGGTGACGGGAGCGGGTACACTCCGGGGCGCCATGCGGGTGGCCATCCTGGCGGACATCCACGGGAATCTCCCGGCCTGCGAGGCGGTGCTCCAGGACATCGCTCGGAATGGCGCGGACGTGGTGGTCGCCGCCGGCGACCTGGCGCTCCGTGGTGCTCATCCCCGCGAGACGGTGGAGCTCCTCTTCGACCGCTGCCAGGCGGTGCTGATGGGGAACACCGACTGTTACATCGCGGGGAACTACCTGGGTGGCGCCTACCGCGAGCGCGAGCACTGGAAGCGGGATCTGCTGGCCTGGACGCGTGACCAGCTCGGCCCCGAGTGGACGCGGAAGCTGGGCGAGCTCCCCTTCAGCGTGCGCTACTCCCCCCGCCGGGGTCAGGACCTCTACGTCTGTCACGCCAACCCCCGGAACCTGGAGGAGTCGATCGAGCCGACGCTGGACGACGCGGGCCTGCGACGGTTCTTCGCTCACCTGGACGCGTCGGCCTGCGCCTTCGGCCACCTCCACTTTCCTTACCGGCGCCGCTTCGGACGGATGCTGCTGGCGGACGTGGCTTCCGCCGGCATCCCGCGCGACGGCGACGTCCGTCCGGCCTACGGGCTCTTCACCTGGACCCCGCGTGGGTGGAGGGTGCAGATCCGCCGGGTGCGCTACTCGGTTCGCCGGGAGACGCAGGCCCTCACCGCGCGGCGGGTACCCGGGGGCTCGCTCCTGGTGCACAAGCTGCTGGAGGCCCGGTACCGCCACCACGCGGCGCTGATCGAGGCGGCCCGTCGGCACTCGGGGCTCCCGCCGGTCGGGGGCCATCACCTCCTCGAGACGCTCCGTCCGGTGGAGGGCCACGCTCATCCGGTGCCCGCGCCGGTGGCGCCAACCCCGCCCGAGGGCATCCCGGCCCAGGTGGAGTCTCCGGTCGAGGCGGCGGTCCCGGTGATGGCGACCGTGAGCCCGCTGGGCACGGCCCGGGTGGAGTCGGTCGAGGAGTCCGACGGTGGGCTCCGCGACGAGACCGCCGTCACGTTCCGCTGAAACGAAGGCTGCGACCTTGCTAGGGTCCGGCGCCACACCGTGGCCCGACCCGAGGAGATTGCACCGATGAACACCGCCACCCTGGAGCTGGCGCTGCAGGCCGCGCTCGCTCCCCGCGATCTGCTGACGCATCCGTTCTACCAGGCCTGGTCCGCCGGTGAGCTCCGGGCGGAGGACCTGGCGCGGTACGCCGAGCAGTACCGGTTCCAGGTGGCCGCCCTCCCCGAGCTGCTCCGCCGCGCGCGGGCGCTGAGCCGGGACGAGGCGACCGAAGACGAGCTGTCCCGGAATCTCGACGACGAGGAGGGGCGGACCGGCGTGGCGCACGCGCGGCTGTGGGAGGCGTTCGGGGCGGCGGTCGGCGCGGCGGCTGAGGCGGCGCCCCTGCCCGAGACCCGCGCCTCGGCGGAGGCGCTGACCGGCCTGGTGGGCGAGGACGAGGTGACGGCGCTGGCGGCGCTCTGGGCGTACGAGGTCCAGACGGCGCGGGTGGCGGACACGAAGGAGCAGGGGCTGCGCTGCTACGGCGTCGACTCGGCGGCGGCGCTGCGCTTCTTCCGCCTGCACGGGGAGCTGGACGTGCACCACGCCCGCGGGCTGCTGGAGAGCCTCGAGCGATGCATCGCGCGCGGGGCCTCGCTCGAGGCGGCGAAGGCGGCGGTGGAGCGCTCGGCGCGCGCGCAGTGGACGTTCCTGGACGGCGCCGAGCGGCTCCGGCGGGCGCGGCTCGCAGCGGCCTGAAGTCGGCCCGCGCCCGGAGCCGCGCGAGGTCGCTCGGCGAACCATCGTGAACGGGCCCGTTGAGAAGGCGAGTTCCGGCGGGCGCGGCGCGTGCTCGTCATCGTCACGGTCCTCGTGGTGCCTCTCCTCGCTGCCATGTGGCTGCGGAAGACCGACACCGCTCCGGTTGCCCTCGGCTTCCTCGCGCTGAGATGAAGCAGCTGAGACCGGGCTGAGCCGGAGGTGCGGCTCCACTTTCAAAATGAAGTCAGGGCCTTCCAAATAGTCTTGTCCGTATATTCGTTGGCGGATATACGGTCGCCAATGGCCCGCAAGGTCTCCAATCCGCTCGCGTTGGCAGTGCTGGCGCTCCTCCTGGAGCGGCCCCGGCACCCCTACGACATGGGCCGGACGATGCGGGAGCGGGGCCAGGAAGAGAGCATCAAGCTCAACTTCGGCTCGCTCTACAGCGTGCTCGAGCAGCTGCTCCGGGCGGGGTTCGTCGCCAAGCGGGAGACCCTCCGCGAGACCGCCCGCCCCGAGCGGACCATCTACGAGATCACCGGCGCCGGCCGGGACGAGCTCCACAACTGGATGGCGGAGCTGGTCAGCACGCCGGTCAAGGAGTTCCGGGCCTTCGAGGCGGCGCTGGCGCTGCTGGGCGTGCTCCTGCCGGACGAGGCGGTCCGGCTGCTCGGCCTGCGGCGCCAGAGGCTCGAGGCGCGGATCGCCGAGCAGCGCGCGCGCATCGACGCGCTCGTCGCCGGCGGGCTTCACCCATTCTTCCTCATCGAGAACGAGTACCGCCTCGCCCTGGAGAACGCGGAGAAGGCGTTCGTCGACCAGCTGCTGCACACGCTCGGCGACGAGCAGGTCATCGCGATGTGGCGGGGCTTTCACGAGCAGAGCGCGAAGGAGCGCGAGAAGGGAGAAGAGGGATGAGCATCGTCGGGCGGCGGTACGGACGGGGGCTGGTGATCGGCGGAGGCATCGCCGGGTCGGTGGCAGCGATGGCGCTGCAGCGGGTCGGGATCGAGTGCACGATCTTCGAATCGAACCCGGGCCCGTCCGACGGGGTCGGGGCGTTCCTCACCGTCGCCTCGAACGGGCTCGATGCCCTGCAGGCCATCGACGCGCACCGGCCGGTGGTCGCCGCCGGCGTGCGGACGGAGCGGATGGTGCTGTCCAGTGGAACCGGGAAATTTCTCGGCACGATCGAGGCGGGAGTTCCGCTGACCGATGGGAGCACCACGACCACGCTCGAGCGCGCACGCCTTCACCGGGTCCTCCACGACGAGGCGCGCCGGCGGGGGATCCCCATTCTCCACGGCAAGCGCCTGGTCGGGATCGAGGAGACGGTCACCTCCGTCGTGGCCCGGTTCGCCGACGGAAGCGCCGAGGAGGGAGGGTTCCTGGTGGGAGGAAACGGGATCTGGTCCGCGACGCGGTCGCTCCTCGACCCGCGGGCGCCCTGCCCCGAATACGCCGGGCTGCTGGGCATCGGCGGGCGAGCACGCGGCGTGGAGCTCGATGCGGACCCGTCGACCTTCGAGATGATCTTCGGTGCGCGGGCGTTCTTCGGCTTCCTCCCGGTCGACCGGAGGGACGTGCTCTGGTTCGCCAACCTCCCCATCCGCCCCGAGCCCGAGCGCGCCGACCTCGCCTCGGTCTCAGCGCGCGCGTGGAAGGAGCGCCTGGTGGAAACCTTCGCCGGCGACGCGTTCCCGGCCCGCGAGCTCATCGAGGCAACGGAGGACGGGGCCCTCCGGACCGCGACCATGCACACCCTCGAGCCGCCGGAGAGCTGGTCCAGGGGCCGGTGCGTCCTGGTGGGCGACGCAGCGCACGTGACCTCGCCCAGCTCCGGTCAGGGTGCCGCGCTGGCGATGGAGGATGGGGTCGAGCTTGCACGCTGCCTGAGGGACCGGCCCGATCTCGCCTCCGCGTTCGGCGCCTTCCAGGATCTCCGCGAGGGACGCGTCCGTCGGATTCTCCGGGCCGCGCGGCGAACGAACTCCGACAAGGCGGCCGGTCCGGTGGGCCGGGCGATTCGCGACGCCGTCATGCCGATGATGATGCGCTGGATGGCGAGCCCCACCCGGCAGCTCTGGCTCCTCGGTCATCACATCGACTTCACCGGCGCGGTGGGCGGTCCGAAGGCTCTGCTGGCCGCGGCCTGACCCAGGTCGTGAGGACTTGCCCGATCGAAGGTGTCTGGCACCTTCGCGATCAGCCAACCGCGGCTTTGGTCAAATCACCTAGGAGGTACCGGCACTTGCAGGCTGGCGCCGGGCCATGTCGATCTCGCGAGGGGTCGTTTGTCGTCTCCGCGTGGGCGCACTCACGCGCCCCTCGAACCAGGAGACGATGATGGAAGCCACGCTCGACTCAACCGCCCTCCCCGGGGGCTCGACGGCCGCCCGCTGGTCCGGCCGGGTGCTCACCGGAATTCCGGTCGCGTTCATGCTCTTCGACGCGGCCATCAAGTTCGCCCACATCCCCGAGGTCGCCGAGGCCTCGCTCCAGCTCGGGTGGCCCACGCCCCTCAATCCGGTGCTGGGAGTGATCATCCTCGGCTGCCTCGCGCTCTATCTCTGGCCGCGCACCGCCGCGCTCGGGGCCACGCTGTTCACCGGCTACCTGGGCGGGGCGGTCGCGATCCACCTCCGGGTCGGGGACCCGCTCGCCAGCCACGTCCTCTTCCCCGTCTACGTGGGGGTGCTGTTCTGGGCTGGACTCGCGTTGCGAGACGCCCGGGTGCGCGCCCTCGTCCTTCCGAAGTGAACCCTGAAGACGAAGAGAAACGGAGACCGGACCATGCGCTTTCTCATGACCTACCAGCAGGACCCGAACCTTCCGCCGCCCACGCCGGAGAAGGTGGCGGCCATCGGCGCCTACACCCAGAAGAACATGCAGGCCGGAATCGTGGTGATGACCGGCGGCCTTGTCCGGCCCACGCACGGTACGAAGGTGAAGTGCGAGCGCGGCAAGGTGAGCGTGACCGACGGTCCCTTCGCCGAGACCAAGGAGCTGATCGACGGCTTCGCGGTCGTCGAGGTGCCTTCGAAGGCGGCTGCCATCGCCGTCGCCAGCGAGTTCATGCAGCTCGCGGGTGACGGCAGCGGGGAGATCCTCCAGATGTTCGACCCGGGCGGTCCGCCCCCCGGCCGATAGCCGGACACCGCGCGCTCCGGATGCACCGGGTGCGGCCGGGCAGCGAGAGCGGCGGGCTCGGGCACCGGAGCTCCGGTGCCAACGTCGGTTTCGGCGTTAAGGTCCGGCCCGATGTCCGGGGCCGAAGCAGAGCTCGCCGTTCGACGGATCTGGAAGGAGGAGGCCCCGCGCGTCATCGGAGGGCTCGCCCGCCTCCTCCGGGACGTGACGCTGGCCGAGGACTTCGCCCAGGAGGCGGTGCTCGCGGCGCTGGAGGAATGGCCGAAGACCGGAGTGCCCGACCGGCCCGGCGCGTGGCTCATGACCACGGCCAGGAATCGCGCCCTGAACGCGCTCCGGCGGACCGCGATGGCCGAGCGCACCGGCGCGGCACGGGAGCTCGAGGACGGGAGGCAGTCGTCGCCGGGGGAGATCGAGGCGGCGCTGATGGCGAGCGTGGACCGGGATGTGCGCGACGACGTGCTCCGCTTGCTCTTCACGGCCTGCCACCCGGTGCTCTCGCAGGAGACGCGAGTGACGCTGACGCTCCGGGTCGTGGGAGGGCTCTCCACCGAGGAGATCGCCCGCGCGTTCCTCACCAGCGAGCCCACCATCGCCCAGCGGGTGGTCCGAGCGAAGCGGGCGCTCGGCGAGGCGAAGCTGCCCTTCGAGGTGCCCCGTGGGGTGGAGCTGCGGGCGCGGCTGCCTTCGGTGCTCGAGGTGCTGTACCTGGTGTTCAACGAGGGGCACACCGCGACGGCCGGCTGGGAGCTGCTCCGACCAGAGCTCACGAACGAGGCGCTGCGGCTCGGAGGCCTCCTCGCCGAGCTCCTTCCTGGCGAGCCCGAGGTTCACGGCCTCCTCGCACTGATGCGGTTCCACTCCTCTCGCGCGCCGAGCCGGACCGACGAGCGGGGCGACCCGGTGCTCCTCGAGGCGCAGGACCGCAGCCGCTGGGACCCGACGCTCATCGCCGGGGGCTTCGCAGCGCTCGGGCGATCGGAGGCGCTGGCCGCCGCACCCGGGCCGTACCAGCTGCAGGCGATGATCGCCGCCTGCCACGCCCGGGCGACGACGCCCGGAGAGACCGACTGGAGGCGAATCGCCGAGCTGTACGGCGAGCTCGGCGGCCTGAACCCATCGCCAGTGATCGAGCTGAACCGGGCGGTCGCGGTGTCGCGGGCAGACGGCCCCGCCGCGGGACTGGCGCTTCTCGACGCGCTCGCCACCGAACCGGATCTCGCGCGCTACCACCTCCTCCCCGCCGCACGGGCAGAGCTCCTCCAGGCGCTCGGACGCCTCGACGAGGCCCGGGCCGAGTTCGAGCGGGCCGCGGGCCTCACTCGCAACGCCCGGCAAAGAGCGCGCCTCGAGGCACGTGCGGCCGCGTGTGCTCGTTCCTGAGCGCTCACCCAGGACCCCGCGAGCCGGAATTTCGACGACCCCTCGCCCTGGGGGGAGACTGTCCAGATGAGACACCTGGTGCCCTGCGTCGCCGTGCTCGGGATCTGCTGCGCGTCGTCCGGACCCGCCGATGTGCGAGCGACAGCCCGAGCGGCCCCCGATCCGGGGGGAAGCCCGCGAACAGCCACTCCCGTCGCGGCCGCGGCCGAGTTCGCGATCACCACTTACGTCGACGAACCCACCCGAGCCCACGGGCTGGTGTGTCTGGAGCTCGACGGGGGCGAGGACGCAGGCTCGCTGGTGGAACGGCTCTCGCCGCTCGCCAGACGCGTTGCGGTCGGCCGCAACGACTGCCTCGCTCACGCCGTTCCGTCGGCGATTCTCTCGATCGGTCCTTCCCAGGTGGCTGGTGATCGCGCCCGGGTGGACGTGGGCGTGGTACTCGGCAACGCCGGAATGCTCGAGCTCGAGCGTCGCCAGGGCTCCTGGGTCGTCGTCCGCGCGACCAGCCCCTGGATCTCGCTCCGCTAGCGGCAGCGGCATCGGAGTGATGAGCGGACTGTGCCTTGCGAGTACGGCGCTCGGCGTGGGATGGCCTGTCCTCCGTCCCGCTCGTGACCGCCCTCCCCCGCTCGAACGCCCTCCGCGCCTTCCGATCGCTCGACTACCGCCGCTTTCTCGGGTCGCGGCTCCTCTCCATCCTCGCGCTGGAGATGGTCAACGTCGCCGTCGGCTGGCAGGTGTACGCGCTGACGAAGCGGCCGCTGGACCTCGGCTACGTGGGGCTCGCGCAGTTCCTTCCGCCGCTCTTCCTCACCCTCGCGGCGGGCCACGCCGCGGACCGTTTCGACCGTCGGCGCGTCGTCCTGCTCTGTCACCTCGGGTTCGGGCTCTGCTTCGCCCTGCTCGCCTGGCTCGCGCTCACCAGCATCCGGACGCCGCTGCCCATCTTCGGCGTGCTGCTCCTCCTCGGCACCGCGCGGGCCTTCAACGCACCCGCGGCGCAGGCGCTGATGCCGTCGCTCCTCCCCGAGGCCGACTTTCCGAACGCCGTTGCCTGGAACTCGAGCACCTTCCAGGTCGCGACCGTCGTCGGCCCGGCGCTGGGCGGCGGGCTCTACGCGCTGCTCGGCAATCCCGAGGCGGTCTACCTCCTCGGGGGCGGCCTCGCCCTGGTGGACATCACCGTGCTCGCCGGGGTGAAGACCCGCACCGGACGCATGGAGACGAAGAGCGCTTCGTGGGCCACCGTGCTCGCCGGCGTCCGGTACGTCTGGGAGAACAAGACCATCCTGGGGATGATCTCGCTCGACCTCTTCGCGGTGCTGCTCGGCGGCGCGGTGGCGCTGATGCCGGTCTTCGCGCAGGACGTGCTGCACACCGGCGCCTGGGGCCTGGGAATCCTCCGCAGCGCTCCGGCGATCGGCGCCGGCGCGGTCGGGCTGTGGCTCGCCGCGCGTCCTCTCAAGCGGCACGTCGGCCGGACGATGCTCGTCGGGGTGGCCGTCTTCGGACTGACCATCATCGGCTTCGGCCTGTCCCGCACGCTCTGGCTCTCGGTGCTCATCCTGGTCGTCATGGGTGCCGCCGACATGCTCAGCGTCTTCGTCCGCCTCACGGTGGTGCAGATCACCCCGCCGCCGGAGATGCGCGGCCGGGTGAACGCGGTGAACATGCTGTTCCTGGGAGCGAGCAACGAGCTCGGCGAGTTCGAGTCCGGCCTCACCGCTCAGTGGCTGGGCCCCGTCCGCGCCGTCGTCGCCGGAGGCGTCGGCACCCTGCTCGTGGTGCTGACCTGGACCCGACTCTTCCCCGAGCTCCGCCGGCTCGACCGGCTCCCGACGACGTCCCGGACAACCCAGCTGGAACGGGAATCCAGCGCCGTTGAAGCGACAGCGCCGCCCGTCTGATTTCGGCCGCTTCAACGAGGTGACGAACGCGTGTAACCCCGCTGACGAGCGGAGCTTTCACCGGTCCGTCACGGAATCGCCACCGACCCTGGTTACTTGGTTCCCGGCCAGGAATTGGCCCCCACAACCCACGGAGTCACACGACGATGAAGACGCTGCTCATGGGCGCCGCGCTGCTGCTGGGCACGGCTGCATCCGCGCAGGGGCTGCTCATCAATGGAGCCGGGGCAACCTTCCCGGCGCCGCTCTACCAGAAGTGGTTCAGCGAATATAACAAGATCAATCCCAATCTGAAGTTCAACTATCAGCCCATCGGCTCGGGCGGCGGGATCAAGCAATTCACCGAGGGCACCCTCGACTTCGGCGCGTCCGACGCATTCATGAAGGACGACCAGATCGCCAAGGCGCCGGACGTGGTGCACATCCCGACCGTGCTCGGAGCGGTCGTGGTGGCCTACAACCTCCCCGGGGTGGCGAAGCTCCGCTTCTCTCCGGCGACGGTGGCCAACGTCTTCCTCGGGAAGATCACGAAGTGGAACGACCCCGCCATCGTGGCCGACAACCCGGGCGAGAAGTTGCCGGACAGGGCCATCGTCGTCGCACGCCGCTCCGACGGGTCCGGCACCAATGCCATCTTCACCGACTACCTCAGCAAGGTCTCCGACGAGTTCAGGAACAAGGTCGGCTCGGGCACCAGCGTGAGCTGGCCGGTGGGCCTCGGTGGCAAGGGGAACGATGGGGTGACGGCTCTGGTGAAGAGCACGCCCGGCGCGGTCGGATACGTCGAGCTCGCCTACGCCATCCAGCAGAAGCTCGCGATGGCGGAGCTGAAGAACAAGGACGGCCAGTGGGTGAAGCCCTCGATCGAGAGCACCACCGCGGCGGCGGCGGGGGTGGAGATGCCGGCCGATTACCGGGTGTCGATCACCAATGCCCCGGGGAAGGACTCGTACCCGATTGCCGGCTTCACCTGGCTCCTGGTGCACAAGGACGTGAAGGACGCGGCCAAGGGGCCGGCGATCGTCAACTTCCTGCGCTGGGCCCTCACCGAGGGTGAGAGGATGGCCACCCCGCTGGATTACGCACCCCTGCCGAAGCCGGTGCAGGAGCGGGTGCTGAAGACCATCGACACTTTGACGGTGAACGGCGCGAAGATCAGTGCCAAGTAGGGGAGCCGTGGCAGAGACTGCCGCCCAGGTCGCAGTCGACGCCGGTCAGAACGACGGTCGCCCGGGTTCGGGGAACCTGGGCGACCGCATCTTCAGCGGCACCCTCTGGATTCTCGGGGGGATGGTCCTGGTCGTCGCCGGGCTCATCATCCTGAACCTGGCGCAGCTCGCCCGTCCGCTGGCGGAGGGCCACAGCCTCTGGGGCTTCGTCACCTCGACCGAGTGGAACCCCATCGAGGAGCATTTCGGGGCGCTGCCCTTCCTGTACGGGACGCTGGTCACCTCGGCCTTGGCCATCGCGGTGGCCGTCCCCATCGCTGTCGGGCTGGCCCTCTTCATCACCCAGTTCGCCCCTGCGAAGCTCGGCCGGGCCCTCACCATCCCGGTCGAGCTGCTGGCCGCCATCCCCTCGGTGGTTTACGGTCTCTGGGGACTCTTCATCGTCGTCCCCTGGGTGCGTGAGTCGGTCGAGCCGTGGCTCGGCAAGCACCTGGGCTTCCTGCCCATCTTCCAGGGCCCCCCCATCGGGCTCGGCTATCTCTCCGCCGGACTCATCCTGGCAGTGATGATCCTCCCGACCGTGGTCACGGTCTCGGTGGAGGTCATGCGGACCACGCCGGAGGCGAACCGCGAGGCCGCGTTGGCGCTCGGCGCGACCAAGTGGGAAGCGGTGATGATGGCGGTCATTCCCTACAGCCGGGCCGGGATCGTCGGTGCGATCCTGCTCGGGCTCGGGCGAGCGCTGGGCGAGACGATGGCGGTCACCATGGTGATCGGCAACTCGCCGCAGATCTCGGCCTCGCTCTTCGCGCCCGGGTACACGCTTCCCGCGGTCATCGCCAACGAGTTCGCCGAGGCGACCAGCAACGTGCACATCGGCGCGCTCGCCGGGCTGGGGCTGATTCTCTTCGCCACCACGTTTCTCCTGAACGCCGCGGCTCGGGTCCTGGTGAACGCGGTGCAGAAGGGCCCGAAGCGAGCCACCGGATGAACCTGCACAGCTCGTTCACCTATCGGAAGTTCGTGGACCGGAGCATGGCGCTGGTCTGTGCAGTGTGCTTCGCGGTGGCCTTCATTCCTCTGCTCTCCGTGCTCTGGCTGGTGGTCAGCAAGGGGGCCGCCGGCCTCTCCTGGTCCTTCTTCACCGATCTGCCGAAGCCGGTGGGCGAGGAGGGCGGCGGGATCGGGAACGCGCTGGTGGGCACCTTGTACATGGTTGGCCTGGCGTGTCTCATCGGGCTGCCGCTCGGGGTCGGCGCCGGCGTCTACCTCGCGGAGAAGGGCGATGGGACCGTCGGAAGCAGCGTGCGCTTCATGGCCGAGGTCCTCTCCGGCGTGCCCTCCATCGTCATCGGGATCGTGGCCTACGCTCTGGTGGTGATCCCGATGGGCCACTTCTCGGCCGTGGCCGGCGCGGTGGCGCTGTCGATCATCATCATCCCCACCCTGGCCCGCGCGACCGAGGAGCTGGTTCGCGTCGTGCCGGGGGCGCTGCGCGAAGCTTCGCTCGCCCTGGGCGTGCCGAACTGGAAGACCAGCCTGCGAGTCATCCTCCGAACCGCGCTGGGCGGCATCGTGACCGCGTGCCTGCTCGCGGTGTCGCGCGCCGCGGGTGAGACCGCACCCCTGCTCTTCACCGCCCTCAACAACCAGTACTGGAACCTGAACCCTTCACAGCCCACGGCGTCCCTCACCGTCCAGATCTTCAACTACGCGGTCAGCCCTTACGACGACTGGCACGCGAAGGCCTGGACCGCATCCCTGGTGCTTCTCATCGTGGTGGGCCTCTTGAACATCGCCTCACGCGTGCTCACCCGGAGCCGCATGAAGGGTGCACGATGAGCTCTGCTCCGGCGATCCAGACCATGCCTCCCGACAACCCGCTGTCCGGGGCGCTCGCGCCACAGCCGCAGCTTCCCCTCGCCCCGCCCGGAGAGACGCCCTTCAAGATCGACGTGCAGGACCTCAATGTCTACTTCCGGGCCAACCACGCGATCCGGCACGTCACCCTGGGAGTGAAGCCGCAGACGGTGCTCGCGGTGATCGGTCCGTCGGGCTGCGGAAAGTCCACGTTCATCCGCGCGCTGAACCGGATGCACGATCTGGTGCCCGGCGCCCGCGTGGAGGGGAAGGTGTTCGTCGACGGCAAGGACCTCTACGCCCGGGGCGTCGACCCGGTGCTCATTCGCCGGCGGGTGGGTATGGTCTTCCAGCGCCCCAACCCGTTCCCCACCATGAGCATCTACGAGAACGTGGCCGCCGGGTTGACCCTGAACGGCATCGGCGGGAACCACGCGGAGATCGTCGAGCACTGCCTGCGCCAGGCGGCCCTGTGGGACGAGGTGAAGGACCGGCTGAGGCACGCCGGGACCTCGCTCTCGGGAGGTCAGCAGCAGCGCCTCTGCATCGCGCGGGCGCTGGCGGTGGAGCCGGAGGTGCTCCTGATGGACGAGCCGGCGTCGGCCCTCGATCCCATCGCCACTGCCAAGATCGAGGAGCTGATCCACGAGCTCAAGGAGAAGTACACGATCGTCATCGTGACCCACTCGATGCAACAGGCTGCCCGCGTCTCGGACAATACTGCCTTCTTCTACCTGGGAGAGCTCATCGAGATGGGGCCCACCGCGCAGATCTTCACCAACCCGCGCGAGCGACGGACGGAGGACTATGTCACCGGCAAGTTCGGGTAAGCCGACCGCCTCGCACACGGACAAGGCGTTCGAGTCCGACCTCCGCCTCGTCCGCGAGAAGCTCCTCGCCATGGGGGCCAAGGTCGAGGAGCAGATCGCGAAGAGCATGCGGTCGCTCACCGACCGAGACTCGGAGC
>DASROG010000180.1:0-3190 GCA_035646995.1 Myxococcaceae bacterium | reverse complement strand
GGATCGGCGCACGGAACGACGGGCCGAGCAGCGCCCGATCCGTCTTGCGCCGATCCTGCCCGGTCCGGCGCTCGAAGGCGCGCTGCAGCGGGTTCGCGGGAAGCGGCTCGATCATCCGGCGCGCCTGGCCGAGCACCTCGTCGACGTGCGCCATCAGCGGCTCGACCGCGGGCCCGTACAGCTTCCGGATCGCCTTCCCCATCGCCTCGAGCCGCCCGGCGTCCTCGCCGATCATCGGCGCCACCAGTGCCTGCGCCTTGGCGAACACCGCACGGAACCGCTCCAGCTCGTCGTAGAAGTCCTGAAGCCTGGCCCTGTCGAGGTCGTCCACCGACTGCTCCTCCCGTACATCGCCCACCAGGAGACTACCGGTCTGTAGCGACACCCCAAGTTTTTTCCCTGACTTCTCCGGCTCTTACGCAGTGGGAGGAGCGACTACCGGGAGAAGACGGATTTCCCCGCCACCCAGGTCTCCCGGACACGGGTGAGCGCCTCGACATCGGCCCGCGGGTCACCCTCGACGAGCACCAGGTCCGCAGGAGACCCGACCGCCAGCGCCCCACGGACGGCGTCCTTCATCCGTCGCGCCGGGGCGGAGGTCAGGGACACCAGGATCCCGCGCCAGTCCATTCCCGCGCCCGCCATCCGACGGACCTCCTCGTCCGCGTCCCGCTCCGGGATGTAGCCCACGTCCGTCCCGAACAGCACCTCGCCTCCGGCGCCGACGAAGGCGCGCAGCTGGTCGGCGCCCGCGGAGATGAACCGGTCCGCCGCCTCCTTCGGCACACCTCCTCGCTCCATCTCCACCCGCCAGAGGCTGAGCGTCGGCACGAGGGCCATCCGGTGCGCGCGGAGCCTCTCCGCGAGCGCGGCCGACCACGGACCCATCTCCGGCGCGGTGTGCGCGAGCACGTCCACGCCGCCGTCGAGCGCCGTGCTCACTCCCGCGGCGGTCCCGGGGTGCGCGAACACGACGAGGCCCCGCCGGTGGCCCTCGGCCGCCGCGCTCTTCACCACCGCTGCGTCCATCAGGCCGGTCTTGCTCCCGCCGAGCCAGGTCCCGACGAAGAGCTTCACCCCGCGCGCGCCAAGACGGACGTCCTCCTGGACCAGCCGGACCGCCTCGGCGCCCGTCCTTGGCTGTGGAAGCCCGTCGGACGCCGCGTCCCCGAGCGCCTTCCGCACGTAGATGGGGACGCCGCCCGCCGGATACATCGACACCCCCGTGGTGAGGATGCGCGGACAGTCCAGGGATGTTGCCCGCGCGCGCAGAGCCACCGTGTTCTCCGGCCAGGACCCCAGATCCACCACGGTGGTGAAGCCGCGCGAGGTGAGCATCGCGCGGCACGCCTCGCTCAGCGCCTCCGCCGGCCGGTGCGCCGCGTCCGCGAAGCGCTCGTCGGTGAAGTGCACGTGGACGTTCCAGTAGCCCGGGAGCACCGTCCCGCCGCTCCCATCCACCCGTCGCGCCCCGCCGGGGACACGCACCGAAGGGGACGGGCCGAGCGCCTTCACCCGCCCGTCACGGACCAGCACCGTTCCGCCCTCGACCACCGGGCCGGTCGCGGAGGGAATCAACCGCGCGTGCTCGATCGCCCAGGTCTCGCCGGCTCGGGCCTCGAGCGTGGCAACCAGTGCCGCCGCGGCCAGCAGCTCACGCCCTGCCCGACTCGGTGCGCGACGACTCCACGGACTCCTTCCTCGCAGTCGCATACGCCGCTGGGGCCTCCTGCGTCGCCGTCCCGGTCATTGCCGCCCCGACCAGCCAGTGGATCGCCCTCTGGAACGATGCGCTGTTGTACGTCCGGGCGAGACCGTCCAGCATTCCGTAGGAGACCATGCCGCGCAGCAGGTATCCGGCCGTGAACCCCAGGGTGAAGCGCTTCCGCAACGCGCTCAGGTAGCCCCGCCAGGCCGCCGCCTCGGTCGCCTCCCCGCGCACCACCTTCGCCACCGCCTCCGCGCCGTAGAGGCCCGACTGCAGCGCCTGGCTGATGCCCTCGCCGGTCCCGTTGTGGGTGAGGCGTGCCGCCTCGCCGAGGAGCAGCGCTCCGGGCCGGGTCACGTTGGCGATCCACGTGGTGTGGACGATGGGATGGCCCTTCCACGCGCCGATCTGCTCCGCCGTCCGCAGCTCCTTCGCGTAGTGCCGGTCCAGGAATCGCCGGAACACCGCCCGCAGGTCCCGGGGCACCTTTCGCCCGTACTCGTCCTGCGCGTCGACGCAGAGCCCGATGTTCACCCGCGTGGCCGTCTCGGGAAACAGCCAGCCGTAGAGCGGCGACAGCTCCCGGTCGAACACCGTGTCCAGCCGTCCCGGCTCGAAGCCCGGCCCCTCCCACCAGCCCATCAGCGTGTCGATGTGCCGGCGCTCGCGATCGTCCCGGGAGAACATGCTGTGCGCGCCGTCGGCGAACAGGGTCCACCGGGCGCGGATCTCCGTCCCTTCGAGCCCGCGCACCCCCATCACCCGCCCGTCCTCCTCGATGGCCTCGGTGACCCGGAACCCGTCCCGGAAGCCAACCCCGAGCGCCTTCGCGCGCTCGACGAGGAGGTTGTCGAACTCCTTGCGGAGCAGGATGACCGCCGCGGAGTTCGCCGGAGCGCGGATCTCCACCCCGGACTGGGTCATGAACCGCACGGTGAGCACCGGGTTCGCCCGTCTCCGCAGCTCCGGGCCGATCCCCAGCGCCTCGGCCGCGTGAAGCGCCGCGGGTGACAGCCCGGATCCGCAGGTCTTGTTGCGCGGGAACCGGTCCCGGTCCACCAGCAGCACGTCCTTGATTCCCAGCTGGCCCAGCTGCACCGCCGCCCCGGCGCCCGAAGGACCCGCACCCACGATGAGGATCTCGGTCTCCATTGGACCCACCTCGGGTAGCGAGGTGTGGTCGCGGCCTCAAGGGGCGAAGGACGGCCTGCAGGGTTCCGGACGGAGATTCGTCGTCTATGCTGCGGGAAGACCGTGCCCCAGACAGCAGAGCGCCCCGTCGCCTCCCCTCGCCAGCCCCGGTTCGTCGGCGAGCTGGATACCCTCATCCGCGCGCGCTACCCGCTGGTCTACCTCGTCTCCTCCGAGGAGGCCCGGGTCGAGGAGCTGCTGCGGGGCATCGCCCGCGGGCACGGCAAGTCGCTCATCGGCTGGTCTGCCGTGCGCGGGCTCCACCGCCTCGACGAGACCCGCGGGGTCGCG
>DASROG010000179.1:0-3792 GCA_035646995.1 Myxococcaceae bacterium | reverse complement strand
CGATGGCCTTCTTCACCTTCGCCCACACCCCGCCCACCAGGAGCTTCAGCGACACCCGGCTCCGCTCCTGGGACTCGAACTCCGCCCGTTCGACCACCAGCTCGCTCTCCGGCCCGAGCACCACCACGCTCTGGTCGGTGAGGGTGAGCTTCACGGTGCCGTCGCTACCGGTGCGCAGGGTGTCGTCGAGCTCGACCTCCGCCCCCTGCTTCAGGGGCTGCTCCGCCCCGCCCTTCGGTGTCCGGAAGGCGGTGCCCTCCACCAGGGTGACAGTGCCCACTGCGGCCAGCACCGGCGAGCCCGACAGGACAGCCAGGACGAGCGCGGTCCGCATCACTTGCCGAGCTTGACCTCGAGCGCGTTGCTCGAGACGCCGGTCACCGAGACCTTCTTCTTCCCCAGAGGCTTTCCGTCGATCTGCTCGGCCAGCCGCTCCGCGGTGCCCAGGTAGGTCACTTCCAGCTTCCCGGTGCCACCGGCCAGCTGGGGCGACCCGACCTCGCGCACCCCCGCGCTCCAGACCGCGAGCTGCGTGCGGAACGACTGCAGGGTCGCGAAGTCCCCGGCGTTCTGAACCTGGACCACGATGCGGGCGCCGCTCTGCTCCGAGGCCCGGAGCGATTCGATGACCGCCTTCCGCACCTGGCCCGTGATCTCCTTCTCGTGCCCCTTCACCAGATTGAAGGCGCTCTCCTCGCGGGAGTTCACGCTCACGTCGGACATCTCGCTGCGAAGCTTCCCCGAGACCTTGGCCAGCTGCGCCCCCGCGGAGGTCTCGAAGACCCCGAAGTCGTAGTCGCCGGTGAGCGGGAAGGCCGAGCGCGGCTGGCCCGGCTGCACCAGCACGCCGTCGGCCGGAACGTCGCGGAAGGCCACCGTCCCGTAGAGGATGTAGTCGGCCTTGCTCAGCGTGCCGATCTCCTTCGCCTCGGTGGCACCGAGCGCCACCGCCGACGAGACCCGGACCTTTCCGGCGGCGAACGACGGGTCGAGCACCGTCCAGCCGTCGCGCTTGAAGGCGTCGGTCAGCACGGTGGAGGTCACCCCGGAGGTGGTGGTGACGCCCTTCTCGTCGATGGTCTGTTCCTGGAGCAGCACCACCAGCCGCCGCCCCTGGAGCCGCTTCACCAGCGCCTGCACCGCCTGCAGATCGCGGTCCAGCTCCGCGGTTCCCACCTGGGCGCGGACCTTCACCTTCAACACGTTGCGCTCGGTGGATTGGGAAAGGACCTCGTAGCTGCGGACGTAACCCGCGCTGTGCGAGTACACCTGGTCGGAGACGAGCTGGCTGTTGACCGCCAGGGACTGCGCGCTGACCAGCACGCCGGCCACCTGCTCCACCGCGCTCCGCAGCGCCGCCTCCTTCGCCTCCCGGGACGCGCGGTCGACGTTGCCGCCGACGATGGCCGCCTCTCCCTCGGCCTCCTTGGTGATCACCGCCGGGACCTTCTCCGCCGCCCAGGCGGGCGACAGAGCCAGGACCAGGAGCAGCGCCGCGCCTCGACGTGCGTGCCTCATGGGACGATGGCCACCCGGCCCTCCACCAGGGCCTTCGACGAGAGCTGGTCCAGCGCCCGGGCCTCGGCCTCGGCGAGGACCAGGTCCGAGCCCTGCGCCTTCTGCGCCTTGACCAGCAAGGGCGTGCCGCCCAGGGCGGGAGCCTGCGTGGCCTGCTCCATGTTCTTGAAGTACCGGGCGGGGACCCCGTCCTTGCGCGCCTCCGCGCCCAGCGTCTCCGCCGAGTAGAGCACCTTGCCCGAGGCGTCGAGCAGCCGCGGGGCGAGCACCGGCTGCACTCCGAGCCCGCGGGCGTCGACCACCAGGCCCGTGTAGCGGCCCTCGGTGGCCTTCGCGGGCACTGCCTGCGCCGCCGCGGACCCTGGCTCGAGGACCGCCTGGGCGATGCCGGAGAGCGGCACCTCGACGTCCATCTCCACGCCCTGGTCGCTGTAGTACCGCTTCTTCACCACCTTGAAGCCCTTCACCACGCCTTCCACGCGGCCCTTCACCTCGTCCTTCGCCATCGCCTGGCCCACGGTCTTGTCGGACGAGATGTGGATGCCCTTGGCCTGGGCGATGAGGTTCCGGAAGGCGTCGAGCTGCGCCGCCTTCTCCGCCCCCAGCCTCGCCTGTGCGGGGCTGAGCGAGCGCATGTCGGGCGCGCCCGAACCGGTGGCCTTGATGACCTGACCCTGCCAGTCGACGGTCCCCTCGCGCTTCGCAGGGTCGGTCTTCGGCGGGTCGCTCTTCGCCGGCTCGGCGGCGAGGAGGGAGAGCGTCAGGACGACGGGATGCAACAGCATCGTGTCGGAGTACCTCCACCTGCCCCCTGGGGCGCCGCGCGCCTCCGCCGGCGCACGCCAGTCGCGGGAAAGGTTCCGAAATCAGACGTGACCGGTCCCGAGCCTGTCAAGGATGGCGCCGGGACCTGGGCGGCGCGGCTGGGGCAATCGCACCCCGGACGTGTGCACGCCCGGGCACAGCACTCGGCTGTAGGAACTACCCCTCGGCCTCCGCGGCGTCCTCCGCGCTCTCCACGAAGCGGCGGATGAGCTGGCGGTGCCGGTCGGTGAGCAACGTGAAGCGGACGCCGTCGGCCTGCGCGTTCTCCGCCTCCACCCACTCCCGCACCACCTCGCCCTCGGCGTAGATGACCTCGTTCGAGCCGGGGAGCTGGAACTGCAGCCCCACCCGCTTCCCGGCGTGCTCGGGCTCGAGGAGCCTGGCCAGCCGCACACCGCCCGGGCTGATGTCGCGCGCACGCGCGGTGTAGGGAACGCCGCCGACGTACTTGTTGAGCAGGATGTCGATCTGTGCCCGCCCCGTCCTGCGTTGCTCGGCCATCGGTGAGGTGACCTCCTCCCTGGCTCCGGGGGAAGCATGCCTCCCGGGAATGACAGGCCGCTGCAAGCCTGTTCACTCGCCCCGAACGGTAGGCCAGGGTGTCGATCGGTCAAGAAAACGCCCGGACTTCCTGGTAAGTCGCCCCGCCAGTCACGAAGGACGAAGGGAAAGCACACTGAACATGCAACGACTGTCCTGGCTCCTCCTCGCGACCGCCGTGCCGGCGCTGGCCGTCGCCGCCGACGCAGGTGTGAGCGCCACCCCCAGCAGCAAGCCAGATGGCGGCGTGGCTGCCGCACCCGAGAAGCCGGTCGGGTACCTCAAGACGGCAGAAGACAAGGAGCTCTACGCGCTGGGCTACAGCTTCGGGCGGAACCTCCAGGTCTTCGACCTCAGCTCCGCCGAGCTGGAGATCGTCCGGAAGGCGCTCTCCGAGGGCGCGACGGACAAGAAGCCCCTCATCCCGCTGGAGACCTACGGTCCGAAGATCCAGGAGCTCGCGGCGGCGCGCCACACCCGGGCCGCGCAGAAGAAGGAAGCGCGGGACAAGCCCTACCTGGACGCCGCGGCGAAGCAGAAGGGCGCGCAGGTCCTCTCCTCCGGAGTGGTCTACATCCCCGAGAAGGAGGGCACCGGTCCGGCCCCCAAGGCCTCCGACGAGGTGACCGTCAACTACGTGGGCAAGCTCTCCAATGGCACCGAGTTCGACTCCAGCTACAAGCGGAACCAGCCGTTGAAGTTCCAGCTGGACAAGGTCATCCCCTGCTGGACCGAAGGCGTGCAGAAGATGAAGGTGGGCGGCAAGGCTCGCCTGGTCTGCCCGGCCAAGGCCGGATACGGCGAGAACGGTCAGCCGCGCGCGGGCATCCCGGGCGGCTCGGTGCTCGACTTCAACGTGGAGCTGCTGGACGCCAAGGCTCCACCCCCGCCCCCGGTTCCCACTCCGGG